>CAZCXS010000012.1:0-10168 GCA_964502685.1 uncultured Candidatus Bathyarchaeia archaeon | reverse complement strand
AACTCCTGAAGAACTTGCGGAAAACGTTGAGGCAGCGGTGAAAAAGGGCTACACCGCTGTTAAGTTCGCCGCCTATGGAGTCAAGGACCGCATGCTCGACGCGGTTGCAGAGGCTGAGAGGAGATGCAAAGCCGTCCGCGAAAGAGTAGGCTACGACGTAGATATAATGCTGGAATGCCATGGACGGCCGACCCTTCAGATCGCATTAAATCTGGTTCAACGCTTAGCGAAATATAAGCCTCTGTGGATTGAAGAGCCCCTATTCCCGGAGAATGTCGATGCAATGGCGGAGCTTTGCCGCCGAAGCAGGATACCAATCGCAACTGGAGAGAGGCTCTTTACAAAGTGGGGTTTCCGGGAACTGTTGGAGAAAAGAGCTGCGCATATAATTCAGCCTGATCCGATTCATTGCGGCGGGATACTCGAAACAAAGAAGATAGCGGCAATGGCAGAGGCCTACTATGTGCAGGTGGCGCCTCACTGCCCATACTTCCATGTAGCTCTGGCGGCATCCGTTCAGATCGATGCTTGTATTCCGAACTTCCTGATACAGGAAGGAGGCATTGTGAAAGGAACGTGGATGGTTAAGGAGCCCTTGAAAGTGGAGAAGGGATACATAAAGATTCCGGAAAAACCTGGGTTGGGAATAGAGCTCGACTTAGACGCGATTGAGGAGAGACCTTACATTCCCAGGGAATTCTCTCCTTATATGACTTATAGAGAAGATGGAAGCATAGAAGAGCTCTAGGCTTCTTATGCGCGTCCATGCTCTTTGGAGTCGTCTCTCGTAGTTTTAGAAAAGAAAAGATGATGCAGATTCTCTTCCATACACATACCATTCATCTGAAAGATCCGCTGTTGAATCATCCTCTATTTAGGCATAGGCATCTTTGATCTGGACTAGACGGGTTAGCTGGATGCTTAATTTTTTCAATCGATTTTCCCGTCACCAGAATCTTCTCGAGATCGTTGACGCCTAACCCTCGCTCCTGAGCCATGTTCAAATGGAGAATCTTCTTATTATCCAGGCACATGACAGCGCAGCCAACAGCATCCGTCGCCACAGGATCGAAACCGCCTATTACAGCATTAAGCGGATAAACCTCCCACTCACCCCTGTAGATCCTCACATCCCTCTTAGGCTCCTCCTTAGGATAAGCCATAGTTAAGGCGTCTATTATCGCTATGTTAGCCCGATTCGCATAGGCGACATCAACGATTACGCCCGCCAAGGTTTTCGACTGGCCGTACATCCGGTCTGAGGGATCGCCTTCTTTTCTATGCGGAATTCCGGGTTTTTGATCGGATACCCCTCGGCCCTTCGAGAAACCGTAATGTCTCCCCGGCACTGTTCCAAGCATGTTCTTAATGGACAGCGTTACTCCTGAACTCCATACTTTCAGGACTGGCAAGGAGATTATGACGTCGGCGACGCGGTGTATTGTCCGCGTTACCCAAAGTTCCTTCATGACGTATGCGTCTGGAATCCTAATCTTCCATGTCTCGTCCCAGTTTAAGTCCACAAGGCCAGTTTCATATTTCTGAGCGATCTCCACGATCTTGAATTCAAGGTAGCTCTCCCAAGTCTGGCTTCCGCCGCCTCCTTCTGCGATTATGATCTGGCCGGCTTCGGTTTGTTCCTTCACCGCTTTTACGGTCGCCTCGATCATCTCTCGGCTGGTTAATGTCCCCTTCCAAGGGAGCTTCCACAACATTGAGAAATTCGGCTTTACGACAACGATGTCTCCAGGCTTAATAATTTTTTCAACGCCTATATTCTCAAAAACTTCACAGACCATCTCGTATGGAGGCTTGTCCTGAGATATATGGACTTGAGGCTTCCCATCGCGGAGGGGGATTGGCTTAGATCCGGACTTTGAGACCACCTCACCGGTGCTCTCCGCTATTGACAAGGAAGACACCGAGGATTATTTTTCTCCCAGCCCTTTAAGTCTATCCTAATGTTGGGTTTGAAGATGAACCGCGGCGATGCTGCAAAAGTCTTAAATTCACATGAGGACGAAAAGCTCATAAGACTCTGTTGGTGTGAGAGGGGAACCCTTTGAAAATAACTGGTGTACAAATCAATATTTGCAAGGCGGAAGAGAGATACAAAGGCATCGATAGGATGAGAAGCTGCCCGCATGGTGTTCCAGGCCCATTGAAAAATTTTGCATTAGCCACGATCTTCACTGATGAGCATATTAATGGATATTATCAGATCAGGCCTAGAGATGCACATGAATTCGTCGATTTCGTTAAGAATTTCCTTGTAGGAGCTGATCCATTCGATAAGGATCAGATTCTAGGCAGATTCAGACCCGTTATCCGAAGAGGGGGAGAACGGTTTCCATTCCATGGATATCCGATGAGGATCATCGGCTATGCGGAGTGCTGCCTCTGGGATATCATAGGGAAAGCGCTGGAGAAGCCTATCTACAAGATTTTGGGGCAATGCCGAGATAAGATTCCGGCCTATGCGAGCTCCAAGCACATCCCCACCGTCAAAGAAAACATCGAGCATTATAAGGACTGCATATCCGAAGGATTCAGAGCCTTCAAGCTTCATCCCCCGTCAACAAACTGGATCGACCCGGAAATGAGGAGGAAGATCAGCTGGAAGACTGATCTGAAGGTAATATATGAACTGAAGAAACTCGTAGGGGACGACGTGACTCTCCTATTCGATCCGGTTAATACTTACGACCGGGAAATCGCGCTGATCGTTGGAAAGGAGATTGAAAGTTTAGGGTTCTATGTTTATGAAGATCCCATGCCGACCTCTGATATAGAAGGAAACGCGAAGTTATGCGCGGATCTCAGGATCCCCATCATGCTGGGAGAACAACTGGACGACTTGTATAAATACGCCGAGCTTGTGAGAAGTCAAGCTACAGATGTTCTTAGATGCGTCTTGGAACGAATAGGAGGCATAACTCCTGCTATGAAGCTAGCTCACCTAGCAGAGCTCCACGCGATGAAGATGGAGCCTCATAGCTTTGGAACTCAAGCAACGCAGTTCGCGCATTTACAGGTCATGCTGGCCATGGAGAATAACGATTTCTTCGAGACGCCTGTGCCGCAGGGAACCTTTGATACAGACGTGATCAAGGATGTTATCAGGATAGACGATGAAGGATTCGTTCATGCTCCTACAAAGCCGGGGCTCGGATTTGACGTGGATGAGAAAAAACTCAGAGAAAGAACCGTAAAAATCATTAGATAGCAGATTAGTTCCTCCTGTGCTCCTGAGATTATCAGCATCACATACATCAATCATTGCAGAAATATTCTCGATTCATCATCTGCCTGTTCGGAAAATCTGGCTTATGATGCGACCTGTCCACTCTTTAGGCTGCTTTATTCCTAGAAGCGCAGCTATCGTCGGCGCAGTATCTATGATGCTGACATGCTCCCTCAATTCAAGCTTCGATCTAATCCCCGACCCGCTGACTATCCATGGAACGATCAGGTCCTCCGGCATATCTGTTCCATGAGTCTTTTCATGCCCTCCGTGGTCGCTGGTGACAATAAAGACGGTTTCTCCGGCAGTTCCAGATCTATCGATCGCGTCAAGCACCCTTTCAATAGCAGTGTCTGCCTTTTCAACGGCTTCGAGATAGCCATTCGTCATCCATCCATACTTATGTCCAGCCGCGTCCGTGTGGCCCAGATAGATGAAGGTAAAGGATGTAGGCCTATTGAGGAGATACTCAGCTGCGAGTCTCGCGATCTCCAGATCTCCTTGAGGATCTTCGCTGTTGCTTAGAAAGAAGGATGCGTTCAGCGATCCCGGTTTTGAAAGGTCGCGAAGAGGCTCCCAATTATAGAAGGAAGAGGCCGTCATTCCTTCCAGGTGGACAAGATCTATGATGCTTGGGATTGACTGAGCCGATGCTTTCCATGTATTAGTGATAATTCCGTGATGCTTAGGCTCCGTTCCCAGAAACATCGATGTTATGCATGGCAAAGTTACCGAAGGCATAACAGTCCTAGCATTGAATGTATAGGCGCCGTTATTTGCAAGGTTATCGATGCACGGCGTATCGGCCTCTTTAAGGCCGTCAGGTCTAAGCCCATCCACAACAAAGAGCACTACGAAATTTGCCATCTTCATAGGATTCTCCTCGATTCTTGCCTCGTTAACTGCCCAATTTAGCCAATGCATGATTTTTACTGGTATATAACTCATTCGCTCAATTTCCTGAAAGATCGGAACCCTTAAAGATCAGCATAAAGCATCAGGGCTTAATCATCGTTGTAAAAGCCAAGGTGAAATTAATTATATAAAACCATAAACTGTGAGGCTGAGGTTTACTCGATCAACCTTTTTAACTACAACAATATTCAATATAGGGGGAATTTTGATGGATGAATGGTTTCCTAGGGATGGCGACGTATTCACTACTAGCGAGGGGTTTGTCTTTTACGTGTTTGGATATGAACATCCCATTGCTCAGGGTCGGGTATTCTCATTTTTAAAGTATATTCCTTCAATCTTTCAGTCCCTGTTCGAGATTCGTTATCTGAAGAGAAGATGGAAGCTCGGTGATCGAACGCTCGTGAGAGCTGAGAAACTCTACACGGCCCAAAACTATAACAGGATGATTGAAACATTCAGGAAGTACTTCCCTGATTACCTTTACTTCTGCCCTTACCGTGCTAAGGTGCTTATAAGCACGCCCCTGAGGCTTATTGATAGAGTCTTCGAGCCTAAAGCATGCCTAGAGAATCTTATGCGAAAAGGGAGTAAGGACGATTTGGAAAAGTCAGCATTGGAGCTTGTAAACTTCCTCTCAGAGCAATCCGGTGTCAGCCTTGAAGACTTTGGCATTCACGGCTCAATCGCTTTAGGCATGCACACGTCGGAATCTGACATAGACCTCGCGGTTTATGGCTCTAGGAACTTCCGCAGGATTGAGGAGACCATTGAAAGGATGGTTAACGAAGGAGAACTGAAATACGTTACGAAAAACTGGATAGACAGAATAAGGAAGCATAGAGGACGCTACAAAGACAAGATCTTCAATTATACAGCGGTGCGAAGAATAGAAGAGGTCAACGTCAAATACGGCGAATATTCATACAAGCCGATAAAGCCGATAAAATTCCAATGCGTCGTCTCAAACGATGAAGAAGCCATGTTCAGGCCTGCAATCTACGGGATATCTGATTATCTTCCCCTAAATGAGGCTTCAGAACTCTCTAAAGAGGAGATACCTGAAGAAGTGGTCTCAATGATCGGATGCTACAGGAACATCGCTCATACCGGTGAAAGAATAAGGGTCTCAGGAAAACTAGAAAGGGTTGAGCATAACGAAACTGGGCGTGTCTACTATCAGGTTGTCGTCGGGACGGGGACCAGCGAAGACGAGCACATACGGCCTGAAAAATAAGGCATCACGGGTGAAAGGCTGATTGATGCTTAGAGACCGCGACGCTATCATCATGGCTGAAAACATAATCTTCAGGGTCTACGGGTATTTTCATCCCCCAGGAGGATACGTATGCGACGTCGAATACGCCCCATCTGAGATCTTCAAATCCAAAAACCCCAAGGCGTTAAGACAGGCAGGCTCAAGGGTCTTCTACAAGTTCTATTCTGATGAAGGCTTAAAGTTCATTCTTCAGCATTACCCAAAATATACGGTTCTATACAAGCCGCTGCGGAGGAGGCTTGTAGGAGTATATGAGAGATACATAAAAGAGACCCGTAAACCCGAACGGAAACTCCAAACGTTGCTTGAAGAGGACCCTAAAGATGAGCTATTAAAAACGTTGCATAAAGTCGTCGATATAGTTACAAGTCGCTCGGGACTATCAAGCAAAAACTTCGGGGTCTTCGGCTCCCTGCTGCATAGTTTCTACCATCCACAATTTTCAGATGTAGACTTGGTCATATATGGGAGTAGGCATTTAACGAGACTCTTGGAGACGCTTAGGGAGCTCTACCGTGAGCAAGACTCACCGTTACGAAATGAATTTGAGAGCCTTGAAGCTGTGAAAAACAAGCATTGGAGATTCCTAAACTACAATATAGAAGAGTTCTTGATGCATCAACGCCGTAAGATGATCTACGCCGTCTTCTATGATGAGGAGATCGGAAGACAGGTCAAGGTGGAATTTGAGCCGGTCAAAGAATGGAGCGAGATCTATAATGAATATGATGAGGAGATGAGGATCACTAAAGGAGGGTGGATAAAAGCGATTGCTAGGGTAAAGGATAGCTCAGAAGGCCCGTTCATACCTTCGATTTATAAAATTGAGCTTTTAAAGACGTTGGAAGGCCCAAGAGTTGATGATGTTAAACGCGTCATTTCATACGTTGAGGAGTTCAGGATGCAAGCTGAAAAGGACGACATCGTTCTGATCGAAGGAAACCTCGAAAAGGTTATAACGCCGAAAACCAGTTTCCATCAAATCATATTGACGTATGGACCTCGATACTATGAGCAAGTCTTGAAGATTATTCGATAAAGATTCCATCCCCGCCTAAGAACCGAAGATCATTCGTGATTATACTGCGAAAAAGCACAGCACATATTAAAAGAAGCAAACAAGTACAGTAGAAGAGGAGAGGGAAATCTTGGTGAGTAAGACTAAAGACGCGCCTTTTATTCTCTGGCCCGCTGATTCGCTAACGAGAGTTTTTGAAGATAGCCAGCCTGAATATGAGTCCTCCACGATTAAATTGAAGGCGGCTCAGAATGAGTATGAGTCTGCTCAGCTCGTTATAACTGCCAAGCGCGACCTTACCTCCCTTAAAGCCTATGCGGTGGACCTCAAAGACGATAAAGGCAATTCTATACCTAAAGGAAACGTGAAGCTTAACTTCGTAGGGTTCATACCGATCTCCAAAAACACGCCGTATACTCCGGACTGCAGATTAGAAAGGAAAGCGCCCTGCCGGATACCAGACCCGCTTCTCGAAGCTGATTGTATAGACTTGAAAGGCGGCAAATCGCAGCCTGTTTGGATAACTGTTTACGTTCCGAAGGGAACGCCTCCCGGAGAATATAAAGGGGCTGTTAAGGTTTCGTGTCGAGAAGGCGAAGGTGAGGTTCAACTTTCACTGGAGGTTTTGCCTTTTGAGCTTCCATCTGTCCGTCATCTTCTAGTAACGAATTGGATTAACTTGGGCAACATCGCTAAGGCTCATCGAGTAAAGTTATGGTCCGAGGAGTTCTTCTCCATTCTGGCTAAATACGCCGGAATCATGGCGAAACATCGTCAGAATGTTATTCTCACACCTTGGTCGCTTGTGAAGGTTTACAAAGAAGAGAAGGGACTTTCGTTCGACTTTTCACTCTTCGACAAGTACGTTGAGACATTTATGAAAGCCGGGGCGGCGGATAGAATAGAGGTCTCTCATGTCGCGCATCCAAGATCAGGTTGGGGAACCGAAGTAGTCCTTTCGGAAATAGAGGCAACCGATAGGAGAACAGGCAAGCGAATTAAACTTTCCCCCCAAGAGGGCCTAGGCCCTCTACTCTCAGCGCTGCAGGATCATCTAAAGGCGAAAGAATGGCTGGAAAAGGCGATGATCCACATCTCAGATGAGCCGTCGATTTCTAACATAGCTTCATGGAAGAAGGCGTCCTGTTTCGTCGCCGATTTTGCGCCCGAGCTGAGAAGAATAGATGCAATAGAATCCACAGACTTTTTAGGATACCTGGAGATATGGGTGCCGAAACTCAATTACTTCACAACATGGGATGAACTTTATGAAGCTGCTCGCGAAAAAGGTGTCGAGCTCTGGTTCTACACTTGTTGTCATCCCTTCGGCTTCTTCCCTAACAGGTTTCTTGATTATCCGCTGGTTAAGACAAGAGTCTTGCACTGGATAAACTACGCGTATGATCTGTGCGGTTTTCTGCATTGGGGATTGAATTCGTGGGGAAAAGACCCGTTCGGTGAGCCGAACCCCAATCTTCCACCGGGTGACACGCATATAATCTATCCGGGTAGAGATGGGCCTTTAAGCTCCATAAGGTTCGAAGTTATGAGGGATGGAATTGAGGATTATGAGTATCTCCTTCTCCTAGAGGAGAAAATGAAGGAAGTCAAGAATAAGCTCGGCGATTCTGCCTTAGAGTTTGATCCGAGAAGACGAAGCAAAGAGCTGTGCCGAAGGATCGTCAGAAGCTTCGCCGATCAAGGTTCAGCATCAGATTTACTCAAAGTCAGAGATGAAATAATCCGAGAGATAGTCTCCGCTGAGAAGAGGCCGCTGGCGATCGTTGAGACATACCCGAAAGAAGGGACAGAATTAATCCCCGGCCCGATCGTCATAGAAGTCAAAGGCGCAGTAGAGGAGGGGGCTCATGTAAAGATTGACGGGAGAGAAATTCAAGTTGTTGATGGAAAATTCAGGTCATCGGTGCCTGTTAACAAGTATGGAGATGAGATAGCAATAACGATAGAGATCTCTAAAGGAGACTCTAGGAAGACGATTAAACGTCTATTCCGGATAAGACGGATGGATCATGAAACAAATAATCTTTGAATACCGCTGATGGAGGTTTTCAGCCAGGAAAATATCCTGCTGTTCAATGTAGGAGATAACCCTCGTGAAACATAATCTTCAAGACGGGATGATTCTCTAAGAAAAGCTTACTCCTGCTGATTATGATCTTATCATTTATTGCTCTTTACGTGTATGCTGGTTGAGTTTCCACGGTGTTGGATGAAGAATCTCCTCCGTAGCTAAAGGTTTCCACCATGCCTCGTTCTTTACATACCATCTGACAGTCTCTTTCAACGCCGAGTAAAAGGTATGCCTCGGTTTCCAGCCCAGTTCAGATCTTATCTTTGACGAGTCGAGGCTGTACCTTACATCATGACCAGGTCTATCCTCAACGAAGGATATTAAATCCTCGTCTCTGCCGAGATATTGAAGAATTTTTTTGACAACCTCGATGTTTGACACTTCATTGCCCGACGAGATATTATAAATCTCTCCGGCTTTTCCCTTTTCTAGAACAAGCCTTATAGCTTCGCAATGATCAACCACGTATATCCAGTCCCTAACATTCTCCCCAGTTCCATAAATGGGCACTGGAAGGTTCTTGAGAGCTCGAATTATGGTCTTCGGTATCAGCTTCTCCGGAAACTGGTAGGGCCCAAAATTGTTTGTACATCGTGTTATCTTCACGTCTAATCCATAAGTCCTATGATACGCCAGACAGAGCATATCTGCGGAAGCCTTAGAGGCGGAGTATGGATTCGAGGGGTTAAGTCTGTCGAGTTCACAGAATGAGCCTCTTTGAATCTCGCCATAGACCTCATCCGTTGAGATCTGCACAAAATTCACTAGGCGATTATGATTGCGGATTGATTCTAAAAGCGTAAATGTTCCCAGAATGTTGCTTTGAACAAAGGATCGGGGATCTTTTATGCTTCTATCGACATGGGTCTCCGCCGCAAAGTTTACAACGGCGTCTACATCCCTAATGAGGCTATTTACCAGATCAGGGTTAGAAATGTCCCCTCTGATAAATCTGTAGCTCTCCAGATCCATCAAGTCTTCCAAGTTTTTAGGGTTAGATCCGAATCCCACCTTATCGAGGTTAACGATTTCAACTCGTGGATCTTCAGAAAGCAGATATTTTATGAAGTTTGTTCCTATGAAGCCAAGCCCGCCGGCAACAAGGATACGCATGTTTCTCCTCTCATCAACATTTTTTACTGATGAACTCTTTGAATGAGTCAAGCATATATTCAATCTTCTCCTCGGTTATTCCGGGATATACCCCTACGAAGAACGAGTTTCGCATGATATAGTCGCTGTTAGCTAGGTCTTGAGCTAGGCGGCAACGTATACCCCTATAGGCGGGATGTCTGAGAATGTTACCCGCGAAGATCATCTTAACCTCTATCCTTCGTTTAGTAAGCCACTCAACGATCTCCCTCCTCGTGAACGGAGCGTCCTTTCTGATAGTCAAAGGGAAAGCAAACCAGCATGGGTCACTCTTAGGCAACGATCTTGGAAGCACAAAGATATCCTCATACTCCAGAAGCTCGCTATACATCGATCTGAAATTTCTCTTCCTAGCCTCAATGAAGTCGGGGAGCTTCTTCAATTGAGCCAACCCCATCGCGGCTTGAATCTCGGTTGGCTTAAGGTTATAGCCTATATTCACGTAAGTGTATCGCTTATCATAATCCT
>CAZCXS010000011.1:0-10402 GCA_964502685.1 uncultured Candidatus Bathyarchaeia archaeon | reverse complement strand
GCACTCTGACGGGATGATGAGGCCGCCAGTGAACGTAGGTTGCCTCCTCCTCGCTTACAGGTTTACGGAATGAAGAAACATGAGTATGCACATCAACAATCATCGAATTTCTCTCCAACCCCCAATGCCCAATCTATCTCGCCGATAAAACTTATAACTCTAATCTCCCTTCGAGGGAATCCTAAAAATGTCAAAAGCGTTATGCCTTTTCCCCTAATCATGCAAGACTTCTATCCGATGCACCGAATTTAGGTTTATGAAGACTTCGCTTCTATCTTCTCGGCTCACAACCTGAGGAATAGGCTGAGCGATCGTGGATCTAAGAACGGTTGCTTTGCCATCCGAAAGCCAAATGCCAGGCGGATCACGCGTCACCGCCGCTAGAATCCCTTCATATCCGTAGGATTGATTTATTATAACGTGGATTTTCCGGCCGAGATGTCGTTCAAGCATGTGAAAAATCGTAGGCGGAGGTGTATTATCTGACATTAACCTTCAAGAAAAGATAGAGGCTTCAGCAAATAAGTTTTTCTGTCCCCTAGAAGCGAGATTCTCCTTTAAAATCCAAAAAATCCCCGTTACGCGGCTTTGACGGTTGGATGTTCCCACTAAAAATGGAAGATGTTGAAGATGCGGAAATGGGCATAAAATTGTCAAAATATCCTTAACCTTTTTTAATTATTTCGAGGTTCAAATAAGACGTTGGCTTGGGCGCTTCAGCAATGACCGATACGAATAGAGACAGCTACAGGGAGAGGGCGGTCAGCCGCTACTCATCCCTCTTTACGCTTCCATCAGCCAGAAAAAATTATGTTTTGCTAAGCTTTCAGTGTATCTTAACCGGCGTACTTGCCTCTATATTGTATTTCCCCTCCATTCAGAGCTTTTTTCTTGGACTTGAGATCGGAATATTGCTTTTCTTTGTTACGTGCTTCTGCAATTATGCGACGTGCCGTTGGCTGCTACGGAACGATCTCATCCTAGACTTTAGAAGAACATCTTTTCTCTCTTTAGTTTCAAACTCCATTCTATCAATCTTTATCGTACTAGACCTATTCATCTCCGGGATCTACAAGACACCAAGCGTCGAACTCAAAGCCACCTCCATAGGGGTCTTCGGCTCGCTGGCTCTTAGGATCCTAGTATTTCAATCAGTCTCCTTTGCGAGTCTCTGGAGAATCGGATTATCAACGGTTCTGCAGCCATCGCTGTTTCTGGTTTCGCTCTTCGCTCCCCAGTTCTTACCCCTCGAGCCTTATGGGAATATCCTATTAAGGCTCAGCGCAGCGGTGTTTGCTGCTTTTCTTTGCATTCAAATGCTCATTAGGTCGTTAAACCTGATAGGCCTCCGAACAGTTGGGATTCCTTCAATAAGTCTCTTCAAAGCCTTTCTTGCAAACTGGACGGAGGGGTTCGTGGAGCCTCTTGAAAAGGTATTCGAGCGGCTAAGCGAGGAGCATGATATAAAGGTCTCAATGATCGCGTTCAGATCTAAGAGCAGAATGAAAGCATTGATCGTTGTTCCAAGCCTTCACCCCGGCCCATTCAAGAATGTCGGGAGCAGCTGCATCCCAAGCATGATCCAAGATGCATTAGAGAAGAAATTTGAATGCGTGGTCTCTGTTCCACATGGGATTTCAGGTCATGAGCTAGATTTGGCTTCGCAGTCCGAGAATATGAAGGTGCTGGATCATATTCTAAAAGCCGAGTTCACCGAGTTTAAAAGCCACGCATCCCCCTTTCTATGTCTCAAAAGAGGAGATGTTACGGCTAACTGTCAGATATTCGATGGATATGCTCTTGTCGTATTAACCCTCGCGCCGAATACGATGGAGGATCTCCCCCTCGAGCTTAGAGAGCTCATTGCAAGTGAGGCGAAAAAGCATGGATTCGCTTCCATCCTGACAGTGGACGCCCACAATAGCATAAGCGGACATTTCGACGCGGAGAAGATCGAGGGGCCTATTCTTAAAGCTGTCTCGTCGGCCTTGGAGAAGGCGTCAAGGACCCCCAGATTAAAGTTTGAGGTAGGAGCCGTAAAGGTAACCCCGTCAGAATTCAATATTCAAGACGGAATGGGGCCGGGTGGAATAAGCATCATAGTTGTGAGTGTTGACGGGCAGAAAACAGCGTACATCACGATCGATGGGAACAACATGGTCTCAGGGCTCAGAGAGAAGATTCTCTCCGAGATTAAAAGTCTCGGCATAGACGGCGGCGAGGTTATGACGACAGACACCCATGCGGTAAACGCTATTGTCGTGAATGACCTGGGATATCATCCGGTGGGGGAGGCTATCAGCCATGAAGATTTAATACGCTATATCAAAGACGGCGTTAAAGAGGCGCTTGAAAACCTTGAGCCTGCGGAAGTCTCTTGGTGTGAAGAAACAATCCATGGTGTGAAGGTCATAGGGGAACGGCAAATAGATAATCTCTGTTTGATCGTGGATGAGGTTTCAAAAAAGACGAGGAGAAACTCAATCATCCTCTTTCCGATCTTCATTCTCCTTTTAACTTTGCTTGCGTTCAGTTTTTGATCGATGGATTTAAAAGGAGATAGGGAGACATTAGAGTATCTAAAATGCCCATACAGTATCTGAAAATGTGAGTAGAACTTGAGGTGGGAATGGAGGAACCATTAATGGCTGAGGAAAAGACCGAGAAGAAACCCGAGGAAGAAGAGAAGAGCGTTGAAGAAAACCAGGTTCTGATCGGCCAGAAGCCTGTAATGAAATATGTCGTCGCCTGCATAACGTCATTCAACGCCGGCTCCAAGAAAGTCGTTCTGAAGGCACGTGGAAGGGCGATCAGCAGAGCTGTCGATACAGCTGAGCTTCTTCGCAGAGTCTTCATGAAGGATGTCGAAGTCGAGAGGATCGATATAGGAACAGAAGAGGTAGAGAGATCCGACAGGCCGAAATCAAACGTATCGACGATTGAAATATCGCTGATAAGAAAGTAGCGCTAGCGAAGCATAGACACGGGTCTTTTCTTCTTCCCTATTCCCTTAGGTTTCTATCTAGAAGAAGCACTTTTCATTTGGAACATATCTAGATTCATTTACGATTTTACTTATCCCTCTGAGACGTCGAGTCTCATTTTGAAATCCGAGGGAAGAGTTGAAAGGATGGCTGAATCTACAGAGCCGTCAACATGAAGTTCAATATAGCCATTCAGATCTTCACGTACTTTAGCTCCGAAAAGCTCTAGGCATTTCCCAATTTCTAGGTCGGCTAGCTCATCAACCTTATTATTCCATAACACAACAGTTACTCTTCCACTCTGATCTCTTATCTCGAGTCTTCTCACTTTTCCCGTTGTGTTGTCTTCCCTTGTAAAAGTCGTTATGGGATAGACATTTACGATAAGCCCTACCGTATTCACTCTCGCTTCTGACTTTGTGATTTGACTGATCATCCTGAAGAAGAGGCTAATTGGCGGGAAATCTTCTTCAGATATTCCAGGAGGCTCAATTTCGATTTCCCCCCATGAACCGATATTCAGCTCCAATCTTCCATCGTATCCCTTACGTACATATCCATGCGAGAACCTAACGATCTTACCTACCATATCAGAAGAGCCAAGCAGATCCGCCTTTTCTCCCCAAACAACCACCCTGAGGACCCCGGTCTTATCAGCAATATATAGGCTTCTCATCTTTCCTTCTTCGCCGTCGGGTCTGATAAAAGCCCGCTGAGGATTCATATGCAATACACGCCCCGTGATCGTTACGTTGCCCAATCCCGAGACGAGATTGCAGATCGATACGCCTTTCGCAAGTGAGACCTCGGCGATTTCTAAGCCAAGCTCAGCAGCCACCGCTCGAGCTGCGCTCTCCAGAGTCAGAAACCCCTTTGCCCTTTCGATTCTCTCGTTTATCATTTGAAGAACCATTCTGCGTGTAAGATCTTTACGGGATGAAAGAATCCTGTTGATTATCTCCTCAGCGGGCATGGTTGCGCTCGAGTCTTCTATTGGATGACGCGACAATAAAAGCTTATTTGACCCGGTGATCATCAATATTTACGGGTCAAACAAATTGCTGGGCCAATGGACGTTAGCCACCTTGGGGCTTACACTCATCATTCTAGGATTCATAGTCACCTTCGTCGCTATCTTTATAATGTTAATTAAAAGCGTCTCTACTAGGAGACGGATGAGAGGCGGCGGGCTGATCATGATCGGGCCGATACCGATAATTTTCGGCACCGACAAAGAAACGATTAAGATTCTGATCATACTTGCCATAGCATTAATGATCTTCGCCGTGATTATTATGCTGCTTCCCCGTTTAATCAGCTAATATAAGGAGGGGGCTTTATGAAGAAGATCTGTGAAATCTGCGGAAGCAACCCAGCAATGTACGTATGCAGCGAATGCGGGCGAAGCGTCTGCCGTCAATGTTTTGAGCCGAGCAGCTGGATCTGTTCCGACTGTTACCGCGTGAAGGGGCGGGAGTATGAACATGACCTCGAAGCGTCAACGATATCATCCTCTCTCTTCATGAAAGTGTTTCTAGCCGGGTTTCTCCTAATCTTCTTGGGCGTAGCGATCTTGATGATCGCTGGTTTGATGGGGTGGGTCTCCCAGTCATTCGGCCTCGTGGTCTTTATCGGGCCTATTCCGATAATTCTCGGGGCTGGAAAATACTCTTCTCTGGCAATTCTGCTCGCCATAATCTTAACAATAATCGGCATAGCCTTGTTTGTTATTCTCAGGAAGCAGATGTTCTTGGGGTTCTACGGTGGGACGTAAAATCTCTGCAGGGCGGCTGAGACGGCTTGGAAGATATTAATCGCGATGGTCTTGACTGGGGACGATGTTTTTTCCTCTTTTTCACCGAAAACCATGTAAAAGAATATCAACACAAATACGATGAGCGTAAGCCCCATTAATATGTTGATGATCATCCCAAAGTATTGTTCCGTCGTCAAGCCTCATCCGACCTGCAATTATTTTGCATCTCCAATATTTAAGATGTAACCTTCCTCCATTCCCTCATGAGTATATCATAAAAGGAGTCATCCTCCTCGATCGTGTCGTACGCCTTCAAGCTTTCCGCAAGTCTCTGAGCGATGAGGTGATAACAGAGGCGGGCCTTCTGATCGATCACGTTGAAATAAAAGTCGTCGCATGAGCAGAAGTTCGCGGCTGGCATAACTAGATAGTCTCTTCTCCTCCCAACAACTATCCAGACGACCCTTCCACTAGGCTTAAAGATATACTTTTTTACTCTTCCCTCACTCACAGCTCTCCATGCGTTTAAGAATCTTGAGCCGAACGTCCTTTTAAGCGAGTCTATATGCTTCTCGGTTAGCTTACCCTTTAGCTTTGCTTCTTCACATGCCGCCTTCAAACATTTAATTTCTAGTTTACCTTCCCTCATCGATTCTTCTTCCACGTAAATAATGAAGGCAGATGAGTTAATTAGTATTCATTCCTTTATTCATGGGAGCTCACCTCCCAGTCAGCTTCCTAAGCCGGCTGAGCTCCCCAAGGAATGTGCCGTCCAGAAGATAGATTTCAGCTTTCTCGAAATCTATACTTCCTGAGCGAAGGACGGAGCCGATGAAGCCCTTAAATTTTTGCTGTCTTGTCAGGCCGTAGATGTTTATTGTCTGCCCTCCGAGGAAATCGTTAAATGAGGGCATTATGATCAATGTCTCAACATTCAGGGGGATGTCGAGCTTCTCTAATAAATCATCAACGCCTCCTTTTCCTCGCGCCCTTAAATTATGCCCTTTAAGCATGGACTTTGCAAGCATCCGACTATTACATGGAGCCTTAACCCAGACTTGACGGGTTATCCGGAACCCGATGGGATCCTTGAATGTGATGACTGGGTGGACATGTCCGATAACTAAGGTCCTGCAACCAAGCATCTCAAGAAAAGGCCAAGCGTGGCCGTGAAAGAATCCCGTATCTCCGATTATTATACCCCGCGGAGGCAGGATCGCGACTTTTTCAGGAAGCAGAGCCTCTATTTCTCCGTCGTGATTTCCCGGAACTACTTGAACCTGAGGGACAATTCTGCAGATCTCCTCGAAGAATCTTGGGACATCACGCCACTCTTCAGTCTCGATCTTCGCGACAGTATGCTTGACATCTCCCAGAATCAGAAGGCGATCAGGCTTTTCCAGAGCGATTATCTGCTTAAGCCTCTCGAGAAGCTTGGCCGTTTGCGAGGGAACATAAATTCCATCCTCGATTAGAGCGATCTCCCAGCCTATGTGGAGGTCTGAGATTACTAAGGTCTTTTTTGAATCTTCGTTGATGACGAGGGCTGCGTAGGGGCTAAGCAGATTCAGATTGCCGCTCTTCTCGCCATAAATCTTCATCGAAGATCTTTCCTTTCTTCAATTTTATGAAACCAGAGAGGCTATTTGAGAATAAAGGTTCTCGTTCGCCGCGGCAATTATTGAGAAACGTCCTAGTCTCGTCAACGGGATCTCCTCTTCATCAGCGCCTAAAAGATTGAAGAATCCTCCTGACTCCTGTAGAATGAGCATTGCCGCGGCGAAATCAAGTGTTCGAATCTTACCGCGCAAATCCACATAGGCATCCAGCACGCCCGACGCGACATGGCAGATCTCTAAGGATGCCGCCCCTAGGGATCGCACTCTTCTCGCCGCCTTCATGACCGGAATAGCCATGTCGAGCCTTTCAGGTGTGGAGGAGACATCGATGCTCACGATTGCCTCTTTCAGCATTGAAGATTTTGACGGTACGATTTCCTTTCCGTCGCATCGAGCGCCCTCATCCTTCTCCGCCACGTAGAGTTCACCGTTGAAAAGGTTGATCACCGCTGCCGCTTCCACATCCTTAAGCCTATCTCTAGGCGCAGAAGCAAGCGAGGCTGAGGCGAAGTTTATCCCTCTAACGGCGTTGGTTGTTCCGTCAACGGCGTCAACGATTAGATATTCTTTAGGGTTCTCCCCTATCTTCTGGACTCCTCCTTCTTCTCCCACAAATATGCAGGATAAGTCTCTTCGTTCGAGGTATTCGATGATTGCTTTTTCAGCTATATGATCGATGAACCTCGTAAAGTCCCCGCCGAAACCGATGCCTATTTTTCTCCCACTCTCATGTAAGCCTAGAAATGGATGTACGGTTCGATGAATCTCCCTGGCCATATCCATCAGAATATCTAAGTCAATCCGGCTCATCACAATTCACCTAGCTGATGGCTTCTAAGAACCCCGATATGTTATCCTTTATCGATTGGAGGAATGGATGTTTAATACTTGAGGGGTCTTTAATTCTTTCTAAACGGGCGATACGGAAATAGAGCGGTGGATGAGGATCCCACCCTAACCACTCCTGAAGCCTATAAGCCGGCATCCGTTCAAACTGAAGCCTACGGAACCCTATCTTCCTCAAAGCCTCAGCTAGAATCTCTGGATGGCCAAGTTTGACCGCTGCCTCAAGGTCCGCTTTTGCCTCAAAAAATTTTGCGATGAAGTAAACGGCGGTGAGGGCCAGGAATAAATAGAAGTAGCCGAAGATGAATAAGAAAGGCCAGAAGACGTAAACTCTCAGCAGGTACTCCGCCGCGGTCAGCGCGAAGAGCACAAGCGGGTCTCTCCCCTTTAAGTGGCTGAACTCGTGGCCTATGACGCCGAGTATCTCATCGTCTTCTAGCTGTACAAGTAAACCGCTTGTGATAAGTACTATTCCGCGTTTCGGATAGGGACCTGAAGCCGCTGCGTTTGGGATGATGGTGTTCGCGATGACTATTTTGGGAATTGGTAAACCGAACTTCTCCGCGGCTTTTTTCACAATCTCATAGACGTTCACAACCTTAGTTGACATGCTTTCAGGCCTACATACAAAGCCGTATCGAGAGAAAACCTCATTAGCCGTCTCGCAGTCAACTGCCCTTCCCACGGCTAGAGTTCTCTCGTAAATCTCTGCTTTTATCTTCATCAGAGTCTCCCTGTTAAATCTACGCCTAAAATCTCTGTACTCCTCAGCTGGGAGGTGATAATGGAATATGTGAACGGTTGGCTTTTCACTTGTGATCTGCCAGCTTCCCATTCTCATGATGATCTTATCGGAGAAAAGAAAGATGACGAATTGTATCGCAACTAGCAGTATGGGCGCGTATGGACCGAAAATCATGAAGAGGAATATGCTTATCGCTATGAACACGATGAAAAACATCAGCATGCTTTCAGAGAACAATCGATAGATAACATTCCTCCTCTTTTGCGGCCCTCGCTCCAGAACAACCGGCTCTCCCTCTACCCATGCGAAATAGAAACTGCTCCGTCTAGCATGCTCCTCAAACAATTGAACAGTGATGAAGAGCTCCTCTTTCAACCGGTTTATTACTTGCGCAGGAACAGGTCCTTCCTTAGTGATTTTCACCTTTATCGGTTTCCCAGCTTTAATCTCGACTCTCGCCCACCACATACCCGCAGGATCAAAGAGGACGAAGGAGAGGTAATGAGGATAATCTGATATAATGTTCTCTATATTCATGAAGCGGCTCATCTGAGGTATCAGATAATGACGATGAATAAACCTGATGAGGTCTCCATAAGTATCCGGAGTGAGCTCAGTATCTATTATGAAAGATACAACATTCTCATTCTCGCCTACGAACATGTCTCTATCCACAGATGAATTCTTCATCATTTATGAATATTAAGGCATCGCGCATTGGGATACGAAATTCCATAACTTTTCTTAAAATAAAATTGTGTAACCGCGCCCCCTTCACTTAAACCTTAGGCTGACATTACAGCTATACGGTTCCGGATTCCCAGCTCAATAGATACTTCTTCTGCTCCTCCGTCATGCTATCTATCCCTACACCTAACCCCTCCAGTTTCAAGCGAGCTACAGTCTCATCAATCTCCCTAGGAACAGGATAGACCTGAGGCTTGAGAGACGAGTTTTCCGCTATGTATTCCACGCATAAAGCCTGGTTTGAAAAGGACATATCCATCACTTCGGAGGGGTGGCCCTCAGCTGACGCCAGATTCACAAGCCTTCCCTCGGCGAGAAGGTATATTCTCCGTTTATCCTTTAGGCGATACTCCTCTAAGTTTGGTCTCACCGTTCTCTTTGAAGTGGAGATCTCCTCTAAGTCTGGGATGCTTATCTCAACGTTGAAGTGGCCGCTGTTTCCGATCATGGCTCCATCCTTCATTTTCAGTAAATGTTCCTTCCGGATCACATGTATGTTCCCGGTGGCTGTTATGAAGATGTCTCCTATCTCAGCGGCTTCTCTGAGGGGCATCACTTGAAAACCGTCCATTACTGCTTCGAGAGCCCTTAAAGGATTCACCTCGGTCACGATGACTTTGGCGCCCATCCCCCTGGCTCTTAGCGCTATACCACGCCCACACCATCCGTAGCCGCAGACAACAAAGTTTTTCCCAGCCAGCAGGATGTTTGTTGCTCTTAGAATCCCATCTATTGTGCTTTGGCCTGTTCCGTAGCGGTTATCGAAAAGGTACTTCGTGTAGGCGTCATTCACAGCGATTATCGGATATTTGAGCCTTCCCTCCTTAGCCATGGCTCTAAGACGGATAACACCGGTTGTGGTCTCTTCGGTCCCGCCCATGATTCCCTTTAAGGCGTCAGTTCTCGACGAGTGAATCGTACTTACGAGATCGGCGCCATCGTCAAGTGTGATCATGGGCTTGTGATCAATTACTTTATTCACGCACCAATAGTACTCCTCCGTTGTCTCACCGCGCCAAGCATAAACATTAATCCCAGACTTTGCAAGCGCAGCGGCAACCTCATCTTGCGTTGAAAGAGGATTCGAGCCGCAAAGAGCAACATCGGCGCCGCCTGCTCGTAGAACCTCAACAAGTACAGCTGTCTCCTTCGTAACATGAAGACATGCGCCGATCCTTAAGCCTTTGAGGGGCTTCTCCTTCTCAAATCGTTCTCTTATCCGGTTCAGAACAGGCATTCGTCTTGAGGCTAATTCTATGAGAAGATCGCCCTTCTCATGTAAGTTTAAATCCTTAACTTTATAGTCGTTCATTAGATACTCTCGCCTTGTTTATTACGAGAAGACTCAATTATTAAACATTTGTTTTTCGCATTCGGTTCTTTATGAAATCGGGAGATTCCGCGAATAAGGAGGCCGGAGCGGTCTATCTGGCTTTTATATGCTTAACTATGGGCGGTCTGACCTTCTTTAGAACTCTGTATCGACAGTATGGGCATCTTATCCCGAGCTCAAGCTCAGTCGACTTAACGGTGGCGCCGCACTTCAAGCATTGATAAAGCAGAGACGGCTTTTCTTCTTCGTTGCTCATCCCTTTCCACCTAGAATGCCTTTTTATCTGTTTTTATCCAGCTTCGACGATTAATGTAAACATCGAAGTATTTAAACTGCATGTTTGTTTGGGCGCTTCTCCGGTAACCCTCTGTT
>CAZCXS010000010.1:0-10565 GCA_964502685.1 uncultured Candidatus Bathyarchaeia archaeon | reverse complement strand
TTTGTTCAAGGATTAATTCACCCCTCATACATTTTGTAACATCTCTCTTAGCTTTGTAATCGCGTATTGATAATGCTCTCTGAATTGGGCGTCTATTTCTAGAAGGTAGAGTCCATGCTTGTATGTTCTTTTAACCAATCTAAATACGTCTTCATAGGGCACTTTACCCCATCCGATTGGTAGATGTAGATCCCCATAACCAAAAGCCATATCTTTACTGGCTGGGGATAGTGGATCAAACTTTCCATAGTTATCGTTAATGTGAAGGTGAAACATGTAGGGTGCTGCGTCTCGAACAGCATCCAAAAAATTAAACTTGTAATAGCTTGCTGCGATAAATGCGTGACCGAAATCGAATGTTATGCCGACGTTGTTCATGTCAACGCGTCTGATTACTTCGATCAGCTTATCAATCTCCCTGCATAAATGGGTAGGGCCTAAATCTCCATTCTCAACTCCGATCAATACTCCTGAGTCGCAGGCATACTCTGCGCATCTCTGTAATGAATTGATCAGCACTTCGAGAGCTTCAATTTCAGATATTTCATCGACCGGTACAATATAGCCTGAATGCGTAACTAGCACTTTCGCATCTATCATGGCGCAAAAATCGATGCAGGACTTAATTATCTTCTCTGAGATCTCTAAAAGTAGGGGGCTTGCTAGATTAACTCTCATCGGCGCATGTACCGTATAGGAGAAATTGTAATTCGATAAGATATCAAGAACCATGGAACATTCTTTTTTGTCTAAAACACCGTTTTTGATGAGGTTTAAACTGCCCGGGGAGATTTCAACGCTATCAAATTTTGCGTCCTCGAATGTATTTAGCTGCTCGATCAGCGCTGCCTTACATCCACGGACAGCCTTCCCTGGCAGATTGATTCCGATTTTCATTTTTCCGTCGTTTCCTTCGTGTTTCTGTTACATTCCAGCCTATTTAGATGCCGCTTATTGACCGGAATGGCTAGACAGCAAGTTTTTCTTGATGTATTTAATGGTTCTCTTTGCTGCGTCATGCTGATTCGGTAAAGGTAGAATCTCAGCGCTGATGAAGGAGTGGTAGTTTACTTTTTTTAATGCTGCCATAATTTGCTTAAAGTCAAGGTGCCCCTCGCCGGGGGCTTGTCTATTGCTATCTGCAAAGTGAATATGTTCTAAGTGGCCGTCCGCCTTGATTATGCTCTCATAGATTGATCTTTCTTCTATATTCATGTGGAAAGTATCAGCCAAAACTCCGATTTTTTCAGAGCCTATCTCATCTTTTAATTCAATAGCCTCTTCCAATGTGTTTATTATGGTGGATTCGTATCTATTCAGGGGCTCTATCAAAATACTTGTTCCCATCTCCTCTGCGTATTCAACACACTTATTTAGAGAACTCTTGAGATTTTTCATTCCACACTTATGATCTTTAGGTCTCCCCTTGACTGATCCTATTATTACTTTGGAATTCAACTTCTTCCCGATCTTTATATATTCTCTAATCCTTTCAATCGCTTTCTCTCTAACTGTCCTGCTGGAGGATGATAAGCTTAAGCCATAAGCAGTGTAGGTTGGACCTGTGCCTATAGCTGGAATTGAAAGGTTATACTTTTCAGCTAGCTTCTTGATTTTCCCCGCCTCGAGGGTTACGGGATCCTTGACGAGGAGTTCCACACCGTCATAGCCAAGTTCAGAGATCTCCTTAAAGACTGGTTCAGCGTCTCCGCTGAGGCCTAAAGGCTTAACTTCCGGTTCAACCGCGGCTACGATAGCTAAACGATTCATTCTTCTCCCTGATCATGAAAATCAAGGTTTCAGAACAATTTTTAAGGCTTCTCCGGATTTATGAACCTTCAATGCCTCTCCGAATTGCTCCAGGCGATATTCATGTGTGATTAATAGGTCGGAATTCACTATTCCCTCATACATTGCGGCGATTGCTGGAAGAAACGTATAATTCGCTATGAACGACCCGATTATCTCTTTCTCATGCCTCATGATATCGTATGGCTCTATGGGAACCTTCAAGCCCTTCTTTGTTGTGCCGAATATCACGGTCCTACCTCCGTATCCAGTAGCTCGTATTGCTTGTTCTACAGTAGCGGGATTTCCAACAACTTCTACACAGATATCTGCCATCTTACCGTCCGTAGCATCTCTCACAACTTCGATAAAATCATCCTTTCTGGGATTTACAATTATGTCAGCGCCCATCTTCTTCGCCATTTCTAGCCTCTTCTCTACGAGATCGCTGACGATGATCAGCCCTGCTCCTCTGTGCTTCACAAGCTGCGTCCAGATCAGCCCCATTGGCCCCGCGCCTATAATTGCGACGGCATCTCCGACCTTTACATTCGCTCTGGTGACTCCGTTAATTGCGCATGAAACTGGTTCGACAAGAACAGCGTCTCGCCATCTCATATCGTCACGTATTTTGTAAACTGCGCTTTCAGGTGCGACGTTATACCTCGTGAATCCGCCGTCGATATATATACCTAAAGTTGTCATGTTCTCGCAGAGGTTTTCTTTACCTCTTCTGCACCAGTAGCATCTGCCGCACTTTATATTGGGATCTATGACGACGTGGTCTCCCACCTTAACATTTTTCACCTTGTCCCCAATGCTTATAACCTCCCCCGTGTACTCGTGGCCTAAGATTACGGGTGGCGTTGCTGGATGACGACCTTCAAGTATAGCGGGATCTGTTCCGCAGAGACCAGCTAACTTGACCTCTATTAAGACGTCATGATCATCCTTTATAGAGGGGGCCTTAACTTTCTCTATCTTGTATCCTTTCTCCACTCCGTGAAAGACTACAGCGAGCATCTCTTCCATTTTAATCACCTGGCTTTACAGTTATTTTAGCGTCAATCCTCTTTGAGGCTTCTTTTAAGGCGTCTACTGCTTCTTCCAATCTGAATCTCTTCGTGATTATCTTTGTCATATCGATCTTCCGTGAAGCCATAAGCCTAATCACGTTTTGGAAGATCTCGTGACCAGAGTGGCCTTGTGAGCCATATACTTGCCCTCTTCTCGTCTGAAGCCTCTCCATAGTTATCGGAGCGGCCTTCGCAGCTCTACCTATCCAAACTATCTTGCCGTTTATAGCCAAGGCCTTCTCCATCTCAGGAAGAGTCTGAGTCGGGGCGCCAGCCGCTTCAACCTGCATGTCTACTCCTGAATAATCCGTTATCTCCATTATCTTGTCTGATGGGGAACTTCCTTCCTTCTCCAGCTCTTTGGGATTAAAAACATAGTCGGCGCCGAGATTCTTCGCCAGAGTGATTCTCTCAGGCATAATTTCAAACACAATTATCTTCGAAGCGCCAGCCGCTTTGGCCAGCTGAATAGCAGCTAGACCTATCGGTCCAGCTCCATATATGGCGATGTAGGATCCAGGCTTGAACCCTCCGGCTCTTATGAAGAGAGCGTTATAGGCTACTGATGTAGGCTCAACCAGTGATCCTGCTTCATAAACTTTCTCTTCTGATTTGTATACATCGAAGAGAGAATCGATCTTCCAGCAGTATTTAGCTTCTATCTTTACATACTCAGCCATAGCTCCATCTACGGTGAAACCTAGCTCCTCGAGGTTTTTGCAATGATTAGGAAAGCCGTTTCTGCAGGGAATGCATTCTCCACACCAGAACATCTCTTCCGCAGTAACAGAGTCGCCGACCTTGAAGTCTTTAACGGCGTCTCCTACTTCCTCAACTACACCTGAAAATTCATGGCCGATGGTGCATGGGAACCTTGTTAAGCCTGGGTAGAGCATGTATTTATCTTCATCAGTTTCATAGAAGTGAATGTCTGAGCCGCATATCCCACATGCCTTTACACGTATCAGGAGATCCTTCGGCCCTATCTTTGGTTTTTCCACATCCTCGATTCTCAGCTCAGGGTATCTCCAAACGTTGCTGCCTTCGAAGACCTTGCCGGTCTTTATCTCTAACTCTGAGAGTTTATAGCCTGGTCTAGGCTCCTTTGAAGCATACAACCTTAAAGCTTTCATCTTTCCCACGTTCCTTCTTTCATGGCGGATAAGCTATCGTGTAGATGCTTCGGCCTCCCTTTGCTAAAGGACCCTTAATTACCGCCTCTATCTCCTCGGGGGATCTCTGAGTTATCTCTTTAACGGGCGGGAGTTTCCCGGGTGGGAACCTCTCCATGATATCGTTTATTAATTCTACCATATAGTCAAGTAGATTGTTCAACCCCTCTTTAGCCTTCTCAGCCTTTGCGAGTGTTGCTTTTCCAACGCATCCTTCGGGGTAGGCTATAACCTCTATTGGGCCGCATCCTACATGATCATACCATCTGATCGGCCTTTGATATAGGCATCCAGCTTTATCTATGTGCTTTTCCGGCAGGTAACCTCTGGGCGTGGTGTCAACTGCTTCATCCATCTTTATCATCTCTGGGAAAAGCGCTAAGCTATAGGAAGTCTCGCACTCATCTGCATGGATAAATGGGGTTTCAAAGGGGCCTCCGTGGGCTTTATCCTTACAGTACTGTGGGATCGCGTGATACCAGTTTAGGTTGATGAATATTCCGGGTACCTGGTATTTCTTTGCAAATTGATGAATCGCTGAGGGTATTACATACTCTTGCCCATGACCATTCAGCAGGATCTGCTTTCTGAACCCAGCATTCCAGAACCCAGCCATCACTGATCTGATCACGGCCTTAAAGACGTCGTCGTCCACAACGATTGTGCCCGGCATGCCTAAGTGGTGATAAGGATGTGAACCGTACCAGATGGGTTGAGCGACTGTGCAGCCGGTTTTCTGGGCAACTAATTCAGCCATCCTGGTTACTAAAAAGGTATCTTCGCCAAAGCAAGCATGGGGGCCGTGATTTTCGGTGCTTCCAATGGGGATTATTATCAGATCGTTCTTTTTAAGTCTCTCTTCAACTTCTTTTGCAGTCATATTTTGGAAGTATATTCCGCTCGGTTTGTCCATATGACCTTCTTGCGGGAAAACCCAGTTCAAATTCATCACCGCTAGGATAACAACATATGTTAACTAATAACTAAACGAATTTTATATAAATGTTTTTAGTTTAATATAGGTCTATAGCGTGATCTAAATTGGCTATGTTCGATTTGATAGTCGTGGGACATTTAACATATGACCTTATAGTAAATCCCGGGAAAGAAAGAAGTAAAGCATTAGGCGGGGTTGTGACATATACTGCGATCGCTGCTGCGAGGCTTGGAGCTAAAGTCGGCATAGTAACAAAGGTTGGAGCTGACTTCAGGGAAAAGGATCTTGATTGTTTCAAAAAAGCAAATGTCGATCTTAAGGGACTTAGGGTTGCAGGTGCTGATACAACAGTCTTTGAGAATGTTTATGACGAACATGGACAGCGGACACAGAGACTTCTACGTTGTGCTGAAAAAATAGAAGTTACGGATGTCCCGCAAGAATATTTTAGCTCCAGATGTTTTCATTTCGGACCGGTTTTCCATGAGGTTTCATATGATGTAATAAAATTTGTTCACAATAAGGGAATCTTGACATCATTGGATGTCCAAGGGTACTGTAGGAGAAGAAGGGATAATCTCTCTATAGATTTATGCGCTTGGGAGAAAGCCAGAGAGGTTTTACCTTATGTTGATGTTCTAAAATGTGACGAAGCTGAGGCTGAGATGATAACTAACGAGTCTGATGTGGACAAAGCAGCATTAATTCTCAATGATCTGGGTTCGAAGATCGTCCTAATAACACAAGGGGGGAAGGGTTCAATTTTATGTCACGATGGAGAGATAAAAAGTATACCAACGGTCTCCGCTGAGAGAATAGTGGATTTTACCGGCGCGGGGGATACCTATATAGCGGGCTTTATTGTGGAATATCTGCAAACTGGAAAGCCAGAGTGGTCTGCTCTTTTTGCTTCTGCAGTAGCCTCATTTACAATAGAGGGGCTGGGAACCTCAACTATACCTACGAAAGAGAGAGTCTTAATGCGTCTAAAACGTTTAGGATTTTCGAATATTGTGGAAAAAGAGCCGAGATAAAAGAGGAGTATTCAAGATGAGACACTGCATCTGACTGGAAGATCTTTTCCTTTTTAACTCTCATCTCTATCTGAATACAGCTTTTCCATGATTTCCATCTTCTTTGGGCCGCTTGAACCGGCTTGGCTCAACTTTATACCCAAAAGATTTTTATGTATTAAAAATGCAGTTACATAATTGAAACCGCTTTTATCTCTCTTCAAAAAACAGGAAACTTCTTAAACATATGCATCCAGGGTTTGGAAGGTAAAGCGTAATGAAGGTTTTAATTATCGCTGCAGGCCGCGAGAAGAGGTTGAGGTCGTCCGGGAAAGAAGAGCCTAGACCATTGACGCCGCTTTTGGGGTTAAGATTAATTGAGAGGGTCATTCTATCTGCGAAGGAGGCCGGGTTAAAGGAGTTTGTGATCGTTACAGGTTACTTGGGGGAAAGCACTAAAAGATTCTTAGGTGACGGCTCAAAGTACGGTGTTAAATTAAGTTATATAGAGAACAACCTCTGGGAGAAGAGCGAAGCTATTTCGGTGGATAAAGCTAGAAAACTCTTGGAGGATGATTTTATTCTTCTCACATCGAACTGCATTTTTAACCCTGAAATTTTAGTCGATTTGAAGAAGCATAAGCTTGAAGATGGCGAGTGTATGCTATGCGTTGACACCAGGATGAAATACGTCTCTGACATTAACGAAGCTGTCAAAGTGAAGGTTGCCAATGGAAAAATCGTGAATATGGGTAAGGATCTAAAGGAATATGACGGCGTTGACATGGGAATCCTTCTTTGTTCACACTGCATCTTTGAGGTTTTAAAAAAGAATATAGAGGCAGGGCGTTACACACTACTAGAAGCCGTGAAGGAACTAGCCAAAGAAGGAAAGATGAGAGCTTATTTAGTGAGCGGCGAGAAGGACTATTGGTTGAGCATAGATACTCCTGAAGATCTAAAATTAGCTGAGAAGGTGCTTCTTTTCGAGGCTTCTAAACATGCAATAGCCACAAGGATACTATACAAGCATCTGAATACTCCGATCACGAAGCTCTTAACCTTGACCCCCATAACTCCGAATCAGGTGACGCTTCTCAGCCTCGCAGCAGGAATCGCGGCGTCACTGCTTTTTATATATGGCCGTCCCATCTTAGCGGGGTTCCTGGCTCTTCTTAGCTCCGTTTTAGATGGTGTGGACGGTAAGATTGCTAGAATAAAATTCCAAAAAACTACATACGGCGGCATCTTCGACTCCTTCATCGATCTGTATACTGACTTTGCGGTCTTCTTCGGCATGGCTCATTACGGATACAGATCCACTCAGAATCCATTGCTATGGCTTTTGGCATTCTTGGCGCTGACTGGAACCATAGCGGTATCGGTGCCCGCGGGTATATCTACCCCAACGAAAAAATATTGGATATCTCTTTCGAAGCTGTATCGTTGTCATCCATTTCATCCGAAATTTGGATCTATTGATCGATGGATTGTAGAGTGTTTCCCATCCAGCAAAGATATGCGGTATCTATGGATATTCATCGGAAGCATTCTTGGACAAGTCGTCCCTACTCTATGGGCAATATCTCTTGCAACAAACCTTATGGCCGTTTATCGCCTTCTGAGAGCTAAGTTAACAACTGAGAAACTCTCGGTTGCGGAGATTGAGGAGCATCTGGAAAGGATTTATGCTTCATGAGGTGGAGAATATGGAGATCCTATTCATTTCCACCTTTCCTCCTCTCCCTTGCGGGATCGGAACCTACACGGAGATGCTGACAAACTCTTTGATTAAAAGTAAGAGAGACGTGCATGTTTCGATCCTCACGGAGAGAAGCGTGGGAGACTTTGAGGATGAAGGATTAAGGATCATTGCATGCTTCGACTCAAAAGAGAACTTTGTGGATCCGATACTGGAGAAGGTGAAGGAGATCCAGCCTGATGTGGTGCACATCCAGCATGACTATACGCGTTACAGCCCCTACAGGAGATTTATAGAATTACTTGAGGGCCTTTCGAGCTATAAAACCTTCGTAACCATGCATGCTGTTTTAACTCGTGAAACCTCAGACTACCATCCGTACTGTGAGGAACTGAATAGACGTATAGGGGAACTAACAACGATTATTGTTCACCAAGAAACTGCGAGGCAAGTCTTGCTGAGAATCGGCGTTCCATCGGAAAGAGTGAAAGTTATACCGCATGGAACTCTGCTCTTGAATCATAAGCCGGATAAGGAGGGCTGCTTCAACGTTTCAGAGGATTCTCAAGTCTTGGCACAGTTCGGGTTTCTGAAGGAACAGAAGCAGATTCACATTTCGATAAAGGCGATGCCCCTTATCTTGGAAAAGTTCCCCGATGCCCGTCTCTTTATAGGGGGATCAATCCATCCGTACTATAGGGGTGACAAGAAATATCAGGAGTATGTCGAATACTGCTTGGATTTGATAAAGGATTTAGGCATAACAAAGAATGTATGCCTATTGAACGATTTCCTATCTCAAACCCATCTTGAAAAAAGCATATGCTCAGCGGATATTATTTTGTTCCCTGAGAAGATGAATTATTGGTCTGTGAGCGGGATGCTCCACTTGGCTTTAGGGGCTGGAAAACCCATCATAGCGACTCGATGCCCAAAATTTGAAGAGATCAGCCGCCACGTTTCAGATGAGCTTGTCTTCACACCCGGCGACTATAGGCAAATGGCGAAGATAGCGGTCAGGATTCTAGATGATTCGGATTTCCGAAGATTTGTAATAAAACGCGTAAGGAGACTTGCCCTGAAGACCGCTTGGTGTAGGATAGCCGATATGCATCTAGACGTATACTCCGGATGAAGGCTCATATGAGGATTCAGCCGATAACTCTAAACTCTTTTTTAGTTCCTCATTCTGAAAGGAAAAATGAGCTGGCGAATGACACGTCTTTTTTCTTGAATCTCTTGACGATTAAAAGATAAATACGTCTCTGATAAAAGCAAAGGAACGGTGGAGGATCATCCTCGATATGATTGAAGATGAGTGCTACGAAAAAGCAATCGAGCTGCTGAGGAAAAACTCGACTCCGCTGGGATTTAAAGCCTCGGAGGCCCATTACAATGCCATATACGCGAGGGACGGGTGCATAGCGAGCCTTGGCGCCTGTTTAACTCAAGAGGAGGATCTGATAGAGGCCTCGAGGAGAACTCTGTCGACGTTGAAGAAGTATGCGACGGAGCTAGGTCAGATTCCTAACATGGTAACTCTGAGGGGTGTGCCTAGTTGGGGTAGAAGCGGCTCGACTGATGCTAGCTTGTGGTATGTGATAGCGGCGGGAGCTTACTTCATGCTTACTGAGGATAAAGCGTTCTTGAGGTCTCATTGGTCTTCGATAAAGAAGGCCGTAAGTTGGCTTAGGCATCAAGATCAGAACAATATGGGGTTGATGGATTCTTTAGAGGGCGGGGAGTGGATGGATAGCACTATACTGAGAACGGGGAAGGTGCTGTATTGCAATGCTCTTTGGTACGAGTGTATACGTGTGGCAAGAGAGTTATCAGATGTAATGGAGGAGAAAATTGCGCTGAACGAGGATAAGGTGAAATTTAAAATTAACGAGCTGTTCTGGCCGGAGAAAAGTGGGGAAAAGGCGTTAGGCTTAACTGCGGAATGCTCTATTCGTGCTTATAATGATGCAATAAAACCAGACAGGGAATTCTACTGCTCCCACGTCATTCTCGAGAAGTATGTGGATATCTGTGACACCTTAGCTAACTGTCTGACGATAATATTTGATATTGCCGATGAGAAGAAGAAAAAGGCCATTTTAAGGTATTTTGAAGAAAAAGAGCTTTCTAAGCCTTACCCGATAAGGGTTTTGGATCCGCCGATAACCGAACACAGCTTGACTTGGTGGACGGAACTAGAACAGTATAAGAAGCCATATCATCAGTCTTATCCCTACTGTTACAGTAACGCCGGCGTATGGCCATATGTCGGAGCCTTTTACCTATTAGCTTTGATGAAGGCGGGTGAGAAAGAGAAGTCTTTGGCGGAGCTTAAAAGACTCGCAGAGGCAAACAAAGCCGGCAGGAGGAAAGAATGGGAATTTAACGAGTGGCTTCACGGTAAGACGGGTGAGCCTCTGGGTCAGAGCGGTCAAAGCTGGAATGCGGGAGCTTACATCGTGGCTTACGAGAAAATCTTTAGAAACAAGGACATCTTCGTTTAGTTTAAATATGCCTTAGAAAACTCGAATTTTTTCTTTAAATAGTTTAAATAGGACGGATTTTCTCTTTTCTTTCCTCCGGGGAAAAATTTTATTTATAAAGAACGTGCATTTCCTGCACGTGTATGTACATTTTTGCTCGTGCCTTATATATACCGTTTTCATGAATCTGCACATCACTAAGCGAAAAAATTATTTATCGGTTTGAGGCTCTACACAAAATTTATTTCTTTCAAACCTGGAAGCTTTCGCCGCTTAAAAATCTTTGAAGGTTACTATATCCCTTCAAATAGAAGCATTAAACAACGGCTTCTCTCGCATGGAATCTTCCGATGGTTAGATAAAATCTGCTGGCTCTTTTCTCTCTATGTCT
>CAZCXS010000009.1:0-10570 GCA_964502685.1 uncultured Candidatus Bathyarchaeia archaeon | reverse complement strand
CAAGACCTTGATTTAAACCCAAAGATCGTCTGGGAGAACCTTGGAAAGCTAAGCCGATGCGGCTTCCTAGAGAAGACTGGGAGAGGCAAATATAGATGCTCCGAGTTTGGACAAAGAGCTTTCATGCTGATGGGCCTCGCCTTGAGACATCTACTGGAGATCATCGAGGATATTGAAGAGATTTGAAGGAGGTGAAGGGCTTTGGCGGATGAGTATTGGGATAGATGGTTAAGAAGGAGAAGGTGGCCGTTCTTTAGAGAAGGAATCTTCAGCTACATTGATGAGATGTTTAGGGAAATGGAAGAGTTCATGAGAAGGGAGTTTGAAGATCTCTCGAGGAACACACCTAAGAGTTTGGTTCATGAAAGAACCTTGCCAGACGGATCGAAGATACGTCAGTGGGGACCATTCATCTATGGATACAGCGTCACAATAGGACCGGACGGTAAAGCCCAGATCAGAGAATTCGGCAATGTAAGGCCTAATGCGAGATTGGGAAGACCGAAGATTGATATCAGGGAGGAACGGGAGCCGCTTATAGACATCATGGAGACTGATGGAGAGATCAAAGTCGTCGCGGAGCTGCCAGGTGTAGAAAAGAAGGACATAAAACTTTATGGAACCGAGGATACGCTGACGATATCGGTGGATACTCCTGAGCGGAAATACTATAAGAAGGTCGAATTGCCATCAAGAGTCGACACTAAAAAGACGAAGGCTTCATACAAGAACGGCGTGTTAGAAGTCACATTGAAGAAGAAAAAAGAGCCGGAGGGCGAACCGATACTCCTATAATCTTCCTCACCATTTTTAGGGCGAATATGAATGAATCCCGAGAATTTCAGCGAACAATTAGAGAGATGCAGAGATTACGGAGACCTATTTGAGATTGTAAAGAAACTCGTTAAAAGAAAACTTGGAAGGGAAAGAGCGGGACTAATGCTTTATTTGGGGAATCTTCCTCTTCATATAGGTGCGTTTCACGGAGTCGGCTCAAACGGAATAGTGATAAACAAGAGATTACTCAATGCGATCTCGTTTAACTCAACCATCGAAATAAACTCATACATATTCACGCTTTTGCTTCATGAATATCTACATTCATTAGGCTACATGAACGAACGGCAGGTAAGAAGACTCGTCTATGAGATATGCAGAGAAACGTTTGGAGAAGATCATCCGGCCACAAAATTCGCCTTCTCCATCCCCAAGTCTAAGCTGCTTCCTTCAAAGCCCTATATTGACGAGAAGAATACAGATCTCGAAATAGTAAAGGACTTTGAGAGATCACATTTATCCTATATTGGTTAGAGACGGAGAATGATTGAATCCGAGCCTCATTCGAAAAGCAAACTTAAACGTCTCTTTTTGATAAAAGCCATTTCTGTAAATGAGCAAGAAATGATCTTAAAGTTCATGCGGCTTCTGATTTGCCATATAAGCTAACTAAGTTAGGACACCACAGGAGCATCTAATCTCATATAACATATCCAGCAGCTCATCAAACCCCATTCCCGTTTTAGCGGAGACGAATGGAATTCTCTGAGCAGGCAGGACCTTCTGAAGCAATTCCGACATGGATGAGTAAACATCTAAAAGTACGCCTTCGGTTTTGATTATTTCTTCAAACTTGAGAGGATTCGAGAGAAAAACCTGCGTTAACCTCATTTCCTTAATGCTTAGAAGATCAGCCTTATTGACGATGTTAATTGCGTTAATCCCAAGCCGGTATCTCGTCGCAAGAGAGTACAGATACATCGCGGGGAGATCCTTTACGCCAATACTGGCATCAAGAATAAAGATTCCAACAAGATCTTTCAGCCGATTGACTATTTTCGGCCCGCATCTATGAAAGGAAAAGATTTCTAGCTGCCCGGGGGTATCTATGAGGACAAAATCCTCCTCATAGTTTGGAATCTCGATGTCTCCCAGCTTTTCCATTGCCCTTATCATGGCACCATTCGGTCCCAGCTTCTCCATCTTCATGATTTTTTTCAACGGTTATTCTTTCTCTAACATCGAAGCTGCATTTGTAAGAAACTGATAAGCATCCAGGGTCAAGATTAACATATCTAACGGAGTAACCCTCCTTTTCTAAATATTCGCCGAACTTTTCAGTCAATAAACTCTTTCCGCATCCAGCCGGACCCAGAATCATAACATTCATGTCAAAGGAGTCTTCGCTCATCCCTTTAAAAGAATTTCTTCGTCTCATCCCCTTTTTAGGGAGTTCCGAATGAGCTTATCTACTCCCATCGCCACCATTTACTGTAAAATATCTAGGAATTGGATATTTGTGCAACCAAGTTGTCAATAGACTGCGGGTTCACAAAATAATTTAACATGCAGACCAAAACGAAACAGCAGTTTTTACATCTAGGCTTGTGAATTACATTGCTCTCCACGGGCAAATGTGTAAGGAAAGGCTCATGGATATTCTGTGTGTATCGACATAAAAATGATCAATATTACACAGTGAAGCTCATAAAAATAAAGGACAGAATATCTTCAACGCATGTTACAACACATTGAAGTCTTCATTACCCATGATTTTAAAAATCAGCCTTGACTGAGAAGTAGGATTGCTTGAGCTAAGTCTCCATTAGTCTGTTCTAAAGCTGCCTTTGCACGGTCTAAAGTCACTCCCGCCTGCTGGGCCACTAATTGTACATCCTCCTCCGGGATTACTACTTTCTTTTTTCTTTCCTTTTCAGTTATTTCGCCGCCTGTAACCTGAAATATTTTCTGACCCTGAACCTCCAGAACAGCAACTTCCGGATCCTGAATAATTATCTCCTTGTCTTTTGTTCTGAGAATTACCTCTTCGACCTCTAATGGGCTCATACTCAAGCCCATGCGCCGCATCATTCTTCGCGCTTCTCTCGGGCTTATCCTCCTCAGAAAGGCCACCCCCAGAATTTATTTTGTATCTTTCTCCTTTTTAGCCTTCTCTGATCTTCCTCTACGAATTTTTACAGCTACGCCTTTTTTAAAGTCAAGCATCTCGGTTCCGGAGAGCACAGCCTTCCCGACGGCGATTACTTCGTTACGTGAATTAAATACGATTACTTCTTCCATAGGGCGAATCTCTTCATCAGCTTCAACCACATGTTTTGCGAAAACGTCGCTTCCGTTCTCAATAAATGATGCCACTCCATCCTGAACCTTTACCCATCTCGGTTTAACCTTGCCCTCCACAGCTAACTTCTTTGCACCCTCAATAGTTAAGTTAAGAAGCCCGGAGAGGGGATTCAACGTCGCTATGAGTTTCCCTTCATGCAGAATTTGCCTAACCCTTCCTGTCTTCTTAGAAATCGTAAAACTTACGCTGTCCGGAAAGAGTTTGTGGCCGGCGCCCTTACCGAACTGGTAATCCGCAATCTTCCTAACTGTTTGAAGGAGATCCTCATTCCTTCTGGGCATTACACTTAATCTCCCCTTATCTTTCAACAGGCTTATTCCGCTCGCCGATTATAAACCTGTTTGATAGAGAGAAATAGCGTCATGTTTAAGTTAACCGCGGAAAAATATAATAGCACTGGTGTCATCGCATTGCAGTGTGATGTTTGTGGCCGTGAAATCATCGGTAAGCCTCATCATGTGATAATTGAAGGGGCAAAGCTGACGACCTGCACTGAATGCGCAAAACTGGGTTCATCAGAGTGGAAACCTGAGCCTAAAAGCCCTAATTTCACGCCTAGGATTGAACCTCATCGTAGATTCGAACGGAAATGGACGGGGAGAATGAGTAGAGGTCTCCGCGAAGATTTAACCATAATCGAAAATTTCGGCTCAATCGTCAGAAGAGCTAGGCAAAGATCAAATCTAAGTCAAGAGGATCTCGGGAGAAAAATCGGCGAAAAAGTCTCAGTGATCAGAAAGATAGAAAGCGAAAAGATCATACCCAGCGAGCGGCTCGCCCGCAAACTGGAGCGGGCTTTAGGGGTCAAATTAATCGTCCCCTTAGTTGAGCCTGAAGTTTCTGCTCTTCCCTCTCAGGCAAATAGAGGTGTCACTTTAGGCGAAATAGCGTATTTGAAAGATTCAAGGAGGAGGCAATCGCAGAACGAAGGCAATAATAGTTAATAGACGAGAACGCAATGAAGAGTCTCGATTAGATGAATTAAGAAGTTTAGCCGAGGCTGCGGGATACGAGGTTGTAGGATCGCTTGAACAGATTACCCGTCCTCATTCACGTTATCACATAGGCAAAGGAAAAGCGAAGGAACTCGCAAGATTGGCTTCCGATCTTGGGGCTGAAAAAATAATCTTCGGAGACGAATTGAAAGTTACTCAGACTTATAATCTCGCCAAGTTAACAGGCCTCGAAGTGATCGATCGATTTCAGCTCATCTTGGAGATTTTTCACAGAAGAGCTTCAACGAAGGAGGCGAAGCTCCAAATCGAGCTGGCTCGATGGCGTTATGAGCTTGCTCACGCAAGAGAAAAAGTGAGGCTTGCAAAGACGGGTGAGCAGCCGGGCTTCTTAGGATTAGGCAAATACGAGGTCGACGTCTATCATGAGGCTGTGAGAAGACAAGTTTCTAGCATCCAAGAGAAGCTCAAGCGGGTTAGGAGGACGAGGGAGCTACATCGCCAACGAAGAAAGGAGCTGGGATTTCCATCGATCTCGCTTGCTGGATATACAAATTCCGGTAAAAGCACGTTATTTCATGCTCTTACAGGTGAGAATGTACTTATAGATCAAGGCGTGTTTACAACGCTTTCGACGACTACGCGTATGGTTGACCTTTTCGGGGAGCCGGTCTTATTGACGGATACTGTGGGATTCATCGATAGACTCCCTATAACGTTGATAGAAGCTTTCCGTTCAACACTAGAAGAAACGATCTTCGCCGATTTGATTCTGTTGGTAGTTGATGTAAGCGAACCTTTAGATGAAATAGAGAGGAAACTGAAATGTTGCTTGGATACTCTGCGGGAAATAGGCGCGTTAGGGATGCCTATCTTAATTGCCTTAAATAAGATCGATCTGCTCTCGAAGGAAGAATTGGAATCGAAAATCAGGAGTTTGAGTAATTACTCATCAAATCTTATTCCCATCTCCGCTCTTCATAAAGTGAATCTTAGCACATTGAAGATGAGAATCGCGGAACACCTCATAAGACATGTGAAATCCTCCGTTACGATACCTATAAATGGGGATTCTCTCTCGTTTCTTTCATGGATTTATGACCATGCAAATGTGGTTGAAGTGGCATATGTGAACTCACATCTACAAGTCTCGCTTCTCGCTAAACCTACAGTTGCAGAGAAGATAAGACACAGCGTGGAGAATTTAGGCGGGGCCTTTAAGTATGAAGGAGCGGAAAGTCTTTATTCTCAGATTAAACCATAGGCCTCAACGAGATAAGAGGGCGACGACGCATCTATTTCTTGCAGCAAGAGCCCTGGGAGCCGATGGAGCCTTCTACTCTGGGGAGAAGGATGAGAAGATTCAACGGAGTATAGAGAAAGTTAACAAGTCATGGGGAGGGAATTTCAAAGTCTCGTACATCGCGAATTGGAAGAAGAAGATGATGGAGTGGAAAGAGAGCGGCGGAGAAATAGTTCACCTCACAATGTATGGTCTTCCCATCCAGCAGGTAATTGATCGGATTAAGAATTTATCAAGCGACCTCCTAGTCGTCGTCGGAGGGCCTAAAGTTCCAAAAAAAGTTTATGAGCTAGCAGACTGGAATGTCTCTATTACTTCTCAGCCTCATTCGGAAATAAGCGCCTTAGCCCTTTTTCTCCATGAACTGTTCGAAGGAAGGGAACTCTCCAGATCATTTAAGGATGCACGGATCACGGTTGCCCCGCAAGCAAAGGGTAAGAAGATTTTGAAGTTAAACCCTCAGCAATAAGAGGGAGTTCTGGCGAACAATTTAAGTTAAAGAGCCATCATATATTAATGGCAATAATTGTAAAGAGTCCAGCTGGTGATCTGATGGCCTTGCCGAATCATGAAGTTCTCGTTAAAGTCGCCCGGGTGCTCGGCGGAGAAGATGCGATAAAGATCGTTGAGACTCTTGAGCAAGTGGATGAGATTACAGATGAAGAAATCGTAGCGAAAACGGATATAAAGCTGAATACTGTGCGAAAGATTTTGTACAAGCTCTATGATCACTCTTTAGTGGGATTGAGAAGAACGAGAGATGACAAGACAGGATGGTTTATTTTTCACTGGAGGCTTCAACCGGACCAGATTGAGGGATTTTTGATCAACCAGAAGAAAAGAATTCTCGAGAAACTCGAGGAAAGATTGGAATATGAAAGGTCACATGACTTTTATTATTGCGGCACCCCGGGACATAAACGCATCCCATTCGAGGAGGCTACGGAATACATCTTTCGATGCCCGGAATGCGATAAACCACTGATGCACTTCGACAATACAAAGATAATTGAGTTTCTCTCAAAGAAGATTGAGCAGTTGAGGACAGAGCTCAAGTGAGCAAAGAGATTCCTTCCTTTGAGGAAGCCTTAAAGATTCTGAAGACAAGCGGTTGCTCACCTCAAGTTATAAGACATTGTAAGGCTGTTTCGAATCTCGCCGTTCGAATAGCTGAGAAGTGTAAAAGAAACGGCGTAGAGGTTGATCTCAATCTTGTTCGGATAGGGGCACTTCTACATGATATAGGGCGATCGAAGACTCACAGTGTTCATCATCCGATCGTGGGATCTAAAATAGCACGATCATTTAACCTTCCAGAACAGATCATAAGAATCATAGAAAGACACTTAGGAGGAGGGTTAACAGCCAAAGAAGCATCGGAGCTCGGATGGCCTTGTGAGGACTATCTTCCGGAGACTATTGAAGAAAAAATCGTGACTTACGCTGATAAACTGATTGACGGTGAAAGAATAGTTCCCATACAGGAGACAATAAAGAAGCTCAGCAGAAGATTGGGCGCTCATCATCCATCCATAAGGCGAATAATGAATCTCCATAAAGAGATATCGAGACTATGCGGAGCCCACGGAGCAGCAGAGTTGTAACCGTGGTTTGATCTCGGCTCCTGATATACACTCATTTACTACGCTGCGTATAGTTGAGAAGAATCTTGGGGCTAAGCGGCTTTAAATGACAAGGAATGAAAATTTAAAATGCTGCTCACTCTATCTCGTATTCTTCACCCGGCTCGAGTACAACGACTTTTATGTCTGATGAACTCTCAACTTTTCTCTTGAAGGCTTCTGGGCTGCTGCTCCATCTGTGCATGGGAATAGCTACTTCCGGCTTTATCGCTAAGGCGGCCTCGGCTGCTTCTGGATTATCCATCGTGTATGTTCCTCCGCTGGGAAGCAAGGCTACGGAGATGTTCTTGAGGTTCTTCATTTCGTGAATGAAGTCTGTGTCGCCAGCGTGATAAATTCTCTTGCCATTAACCGTTATGACGTATCCAACTCCGAAGCCTTTCGGATGGAATGGGTTGCCCGGAGATCTGAACCGTTTATAGTTGTATGCGTGAACTGCCTCCACGGTTATGTCATCCACTTTAGATTCTTCGCCAGGTTTAAGCACTCTTACATTGCCCCTTATACTTGAGGCACAATCAGGCGGGCAAACTATCACTGTGTTTTCCTTAACTACCTTCTTGATCTTTGAGGTGTCGCAATGATCGTAATGTGAATGGGTGACAAGCACCAAGTCGGCTTTTTCCTTGTACTCGCCTTCGTAGGGGTCGATGTATATGTTTTTGCCATCAGCCTTTATTTGGAAACTCGCATGCCCCAGCCATTTCACAATTACGCCCAATTAGCACGCCTCCAATTAAAATTTATTTACATCTAAACTTATCTGTCTTCCGCCGTGATTTGTAATTACCAAAATGTCGGTCTCGTCTACAGGATAAAAATAAAAATGAGAACGTCATCTCATGATCTGGCCTCCCGCTACGAGAATCGCTTGTCCAGTCTCATATTGCTGTTCTATGATATAGTAGATTGCTGTCAGTATATCTCTCACTGTGCAACCTCTGCCCATGGGGATTTTTGATTCATAATATCGTCTAACATCCTCTATTGTTTTAGCTCCTGGAACCTTTCCCGCTTTGAGATACTGTACAAAAAGTCCATTCTTTGGGTCTGACCATAATGGACCGTCAAAAACATTGCCTGGGCATACCGCGTTAACTTTGATTCCATCCTCTATCAATTCTAACGCGAAGCTCTGAGTTAGGCCTATTCCTCCGAACTTGCTGCCAGCGTAGGCAAAGTTTCTGTTGCTTCCCTGAAGCCCTGACTTCGAGTTGATCTGTATTATATCCATGATTCTTGAAGGGTCCTTCCTGTGCTGCTCAGCCATGACTTGTGATACATATTTAACGCAGAGAAAATAGCCGGTATAATTCACATCAGTCACAAACTTGAAATCTGAAAGACTGAAGGATTTTACGCTTCCAGCTCTCACGACGCCGACGCTGTAGACCAGTATGTCTATCCCCCCGAATGTTTCGAGGGTCTTTTCAACCATTCTTTTAACCGATTCCTCATCGGTTACATCAACATAAATGGCTACTGCTTTCCCCCTTCCATACCTTCGATTTATCTTCTCAACAAATGCTTCAGCCTTACCAATAGCTATGTCAGCGACAACTACGCGGGCTCCCTCCTTAACGAAGTCCTCTGCTATGCCGCTTCCAATCCCTCCGGATCCTCCAACTATCACTGCAATCTTACCTGAAAGCCGGCCTCTACACTCGGAATTTTCGGCCATGCACTCCCACCATCACGCATATCTAAACAAAATATGTTCGTAAGAAAATATTAAAGGCATACATACGCGAATCGTCAACTTAACCCGAAGGGCTTGTTTCTCCGGTGGCATTGATATCTGAAAGCGCATTATTTTATCTCTTGGAATCCTTCGCAACATTCATCGTACTTGCAACATGGATGTCTCGATTGACGTTTGCATAATTGTTTAAAGGAAGCTTCTCTTATCTTTTGAACGATCAAAGAGTCATCATAGTGAACCGACGATGTTAATGGAAGAAGAAGAGAAGATGATTGATTATCTCAGAAAGATGCTTATGATAAGATACTTCGAAGAGAAAGTTATGGATCTTTTAAGCCGAGACATTGTTAAGGGAGCCTCACATCTATACGTCGGCGAAGAAGCCGTCGCGGTTGGAGCCGTATCTGCAATTAGAGAAGACGACTACATAACTAGCACTCATCGGGGCCACGGGCACTGCATAGCGAAGGGAGGCGACTTGAAATTGATGCTTGCGGAGCTATGCGGGAAAGCAACGGGATACTGCAAAGGAAGAGGAGGTTCAATGCATATCGCCGATGTCAGCGCGGGAAATTTAGGCGCCACCGGGATAGTCGGTTCTAACATACCTGTAGCAACCGGAGCGGGGCTTTCCATAAAGATGCGGGGGACAGATCAGGTTGTCTTATGCTTTTTCGGCGATGGAGCTGCGAATACTGGCGCGTTCCATGAGTCGGTCAACTTGGCGTCTATCTGGAAGCTTCCCGTCGTCTACATCTGTGAGAATAACCTTTACGGCATGTCAGTCGCCGTCAGCAGAGCTTTTCCCTTTGAGGATATTGCGGAAAGAGCTAAAGGATATAACATCCCGGGCGTCATCGCTGACGGAATGGATGTTCTAGACGTTAAGAGAGTTGTAAGCGAGGCTGTTGCAAGGGCACGTAAAGGCGAAGGGCCAACTCTCGTTGAATGCAAGACTTACAGATTTTATGGACATTCAAGAAGCGACGCTAGGGTCTATCGGACGCGTGAGGAGGAGAGAAAATGGAGAGCTCGAGATCCCATTGTGAATTTCAGGAAAAAGCTCATAGAGGAAGGAATATTGACGGAGCAGCAGGCGAAAAAGCTAGAGGAGGATGTAGCTAAAGAAATTGAAGAAGCGGAGAAATTTGCGCTGAGCAGCCCATATCCTGAAATCAGCAGCCTTTATGATGGTCTGTATACGGACATTTACGTTGATCCGGAAACCTCAATAGAGAACCTCTCAAAAGCGAAGAAGGCCGGCTTGAAGATGCGTAAGGTACGCTATGTCGACGCGTTAAATGAAGCCTTACGTGAAGAGATGCGGAGAGACGAAAGAGTCTTCTTAATGGGGGAGGACATCGCGCTTTATGGAGGTGCATACCAAGTTACCCGTCAGCTTTACAAGGAATTCGGATTGGAAAGAGTAAGGGATACCCCCATCTCCGAGGCAGCTATCGCCGGCGCAGCTGCGGGGGCAGCGATGACAGGGTTGCGTCCTGTTGCGGAGATAATGTACATAGATTTCTCGACGATTGCGATGGATCAGATAGTTAACATCGCGGCGAAAAACAGATACATGTTCGGAGGAAAATCAAAGGTCCCAGTCGTTTATAGGACTCAGGGAGGAGCAGGAAGAGGTATCGCTGCGCATCATTCTCAAAGCCTTGAAGCTTGGTATATGCATGTCCCCGGCATCTTCGTCGTTATGCCTTCAACGCCCTTCGACGCTAAGGGATTATTGAAGACTTGCATAAGAGATGACAATCCGGTAATCTTCATTGAACATAAGATGCTTTATAGGATTGAAGGTGAAATTCCCGAGCA
>CAZCXS010000008.1:0-11337 GCA_964502685.1 uncultured Candidatus Bathyarchaeia archaeon | reverse complement strand
TCTAGGCAAGCCTATCTACTCGTACTTCTTGGTGGGGACTCCTAGAAATAGGGATATCATAAAGATGATTGGGTGGCCTGTCACAACGACCATGGACCATGTTGAGGAGTTCGTAGCGAAGCTGGAAGACCACGTGGACGGCATAATAGTAACTTGCGCCGGAGACTACAAAGGTGACATAGAGCTACTAAAGAAACTCCAGAGCTTCAGAGAGGAATAAATTCTCGCATGCTATGATGAATTAGAGTTTTCAAGCATATACGTTCCATGCTGCAAGAATCCTGCAGGATATTATGAGCCGGTGAAACCGCGATATTTCTGATTGTTCCCCCCTTCTCTTGTTATTTTTGGTTAATGATCTTGCTGGCCTACTGTTCAGTTTTTAGGTTAATGAAAAATCATTATTGAAAATGATTTAAGCAGTGTGGGCTTTAAGAAGAATAAGTGAGCGGATGTTTCATGTCAAGCATCGTCAAAGTTGGAGTTCTAAAGGTTGGCTGCATAGGAAGCTTACCGTTGCTTGAGACCATGCTGGATGAACGAGCCGACCGGTCGGATATAGACGTCAGAGTCTTGGGATCAGGGACGAAGCTGAAGCCGGAGCAATGCAGGGAAATAACCGATCTTATGATAAGACAGAAACCCGACCTTGTGATCCTCGTGGGCCCAGCTCAAGCAACCCCTGGCCCATCAGAGGCGAGGAAGATGCTGATGAACGCGGGGATTCCAACAATCGTAATCTCAGATCTTCCCGCTAAAAGACTAGTCGACGAGATGGAGAAGAACGGTTTCGGATACATAATAGTCGAAGCTGACTCCATGATTGGGGCGCGAAGGGAGTTTTTAGACCCAACAGAGATGACAATATACAATTCCGATATAATAAGGGTTCTCGCTGCAACGGGCGCCTTCAACCTCATAGTTGAGGCGATAGACGAAGCGATAGAATCAATTAAGAAAGGAGAAGGCCCGAAGCTGCCTCGGCTGATCATAGATGGAGAGAAAGCTGTTGAGGCGGCTGGCTTCTCAAATCCCTACGCGAAGGCTAAGGCTTTAGCTGCTTATGAGATGGCGAGGCAAGTGTCAAGAATCACAACTGCAGCTTGCTTCAAGATCCAAGATCCAAGCCGTTATATCCCCATGGTTGCGGCGGCACATGAGATTATGAGGACAGCGGCCAAACTCGCGGATGAAGCTAGAGAAATAGAGAAAAACCAGGATAAGGTTCTGAGGAAGCCTCACTTCAAGGATGGAAGGATAGGAACAAAGAGGGGGTTAATGGAGAAGCCGGTTAAGAACATCTAATTTAGGCATTGATGCATTAAATTTCAGTTATCTTGCCTTTTCAAATTCGGCTCTCATCTGGGATGGATAGGCATGCTTATCGGCTGAGTTGTAAGCGGATCGGGGGTTTCTTGAAGCATCCTACGGTACCAGCATTCGAGCTCGAAGAGCAGATCCTTCAAGACCTCTTCTTCGGATTCCGCGAGGTTCTCCTTTTCCTCAGGGTCCTTCTCTAAGTTGTAAAGCTCCAAGTATCCAGCTGGATTGCCGTAGACATCGGGCCTCATGGTCTGTATGAGCTTCCATCTTTCAGTTCTGATCGCCCTCTTCGTCATCCGTGTATTCTCTAGGGAGACGACAAATCTCCTTCCGGCTCTTCCTCGCCTCACTGCTTCGACGAGTGATTCTCCGTCGAATTCTGCATCTACGCTGATCCCTAACAACTGAAGGATTGTCGGCGCTATATCCTCGTGGGTGACGAAGCCCTTGACTCTTACATTTCTAGGTAAGCCGGGCGACTTGATTATGAGGGGAACGTGGATGTCTCCTTCATAAAGGCCATGATGGTCGTAGAAAATGTTGTGTTCGCCGAGGAGCTCCCCGTGATCCGCTGTTATCACGATTATCGTCTCGTCGTAGATTTCGGCGCCCTTCAACCATGAGATTACCTCTGAGACTTGTTTATCAACGTAGAGTATCTCATCATCGTATAAGCTGTCTATATAGCCTTTGTCATCCCGCTCCTCAACTAGTCTTCCAGCCCATCCCTTGAGGAGGTTTCTTCCCCATACTGTCTTCATCATCAAAGCCCTGATCGACTCCGCCTTTCCACTCGGCTGATAAAAGGTTCCCTTGAATGGAGGAGGGGGAAAGTATGGAGCGTGGGGATCCCAGTAATGGATGAACATGAATAGGGGTTTATCGCCGAATCTCCCCTCTTTCCAGAGATCAAGAAACTCTAAGGCCTTCTTCGTCGTGATCTCGCCTGTAATCTTGTACCCGCCTGATATGACTGTTGATCCTCCTGAAAAGACGTAGTGCTCGTATCCCCTGGAGAACCAAGGCGCTTTTGTAGCTACTAAGTTGTCAATCGCCACCGTTAAGAATCCCTTTCTGTAGAGAATCTGCGAAATTGATGGAATCTCATCTGGAAGGACATGGCTACCTCTATGGCATACGATCCCGTGTCTTAGGGGGCTGACGCCCGTGAAGATTGTTGTGTATCCCGGATGCGTGGGAATAGCAGGTGCAATGCAGTCCTCGAAGATTACGCCTTCCTTGGCGAGCTCGTCGATCCCGGGGGTCGTCTCTAGTTCGTATTTATAGCAGCTCATGTGATCGGCTCTTAAAGTATCCAAGGCTATCAGAATCACATTTGTATTGCTCTTCTCAGGATCCATATTTACCTCGTTCATGAATCACCCATCTCCTAACACTCGCTCTCAGGAGACAACATTCATTTTTCTTATGCTGTATCTCCTTAAAGCCTCATCGTCTATCTCAACGCCGAGGCCGGGCTTCACGGGAACCTTCGCAAGTCCATTCTTAATCTCGATAGGCTCAACCAAAAGATCGTTCTCACGGCAGAACTCGCCGAATATATCGCTGGTGAGAGTAGCGTTCTTTGTAGCCGCACATGCATGTAGGTAGCTCGCCTCCAGGATTCCCAAGTCATTTCCCGATCCGTGCCATACGGGTATGCCGGCCAACTCCGCAACGGCGGCGTTCCTTTTGAACTCGTACATTGTTCCGCTGGTGTTTATTATGTCGCATGCCTCCATCTTCACGGCTTTAAGGATTTCGACGCCTCGTATGTGAAGGGCTATTGGGATGTCGATCTTATGTCTTAGGAGGACATACCAGTAAAGGTTCTCTTTCGGAACCGGGTCTTCAAAGCAGACTATATTATGGTCTTCCAGTTTCCGGGCGAGCTTAACGGCGACCGAAGACTGATTGAACCGCGTGTTCGGATCGCAAACTATTCCCATATCAGGTCCAGCCGCCTTTTCTATAGCTTCAACCGTCTCTACGATATCCCAAGGCCTCGCTTTCAGCTTGATCACACGGTATCCCAATTCAGCTGCTAACTCCGCTATTACCGCGGTCTTCTCCGGATTCTTAGGTCCATGATGAGGAGACCAAGCGGAAACGGGCACTTCTCTTCTGTAAGCGCCTCCCAGAAGCTCGTAAACGGGAACCCCGAGAGATTTCCCAATAAGGTCGCAGATGGCTTGTTCAAAAACATGATTCAGCGAGTTGGGAAAGCCTAGGTCTTGCAGATTAAATTCTGCGGGGTCCTTGCCTATGATCTTCTTTGCTTGCATCAGTATGGATTCCTCCGGGATTCCTCTGTAACTCTCGGCTATTCCGGTTAGCCCTTCGTCTGTATGTACTTTCATGATTACCTTGGGGATTTTCGCGAGGTTGTCATTCAAGACCTTCATTTTATCTACGAATGGAACGGTCACGGTCGTAGTTTCAACTCTTGTGATTCTCAAAATTCGTTCCTCCAGCCTCTCTCCATGGCAACTTATATTAAAATTTTTGCTAAATAGATCGACTTCAAATGGGAACGTGTTCTTTCATGAAGAGCATAATTGAGCCTGAAAAAGAGGTTCCTGTGGTTGATGAGGTTGACGTAATAGTAGCAGGAGGAGGCATCAGTGGAGTCGCCGCGGCCGTAGCAGCGGCCAGAAGAAACATGGATGTTTTACTTGTGGAGCGTAATGGTTTTCTCGGCGGCGTGGCAACAGCGGGTCTCATGTCTTCCATGGGGAATAGGTTCTTTGCAGACGGTGAAAAACTTGTCGTTCGAGGCATAGCCTTAGAAATTATTGAAAGGCTGGTTGAGGAGAGGGGAACATCAAGGGGGTGGAGATCTCCACTGGTTCCAAAGATACCTTTCGATCCGGAAATCTTTAAGCTGGTGCTCTTGGAGATGGTGAAAGATGAGAACATAAAGCTTTATCTTCATACCTTCGTAGCCGACGTAGTGATGTCGAAGAACAACTTGGAAGGCCTCATAATAGAAAGCAAATCTGGAAGAGAAGCAGTTCTAGGGAAAACGGTGATTGATGCAACCGGCGATGCTGATGTGGCAGCTAGAGCCGGCGTACCATTTATTTATGAGCCTCCTGGAAGCAGCTCCCTTGAATTCAGGATGGGAAATGTCGATCTGCAGAGAACATACGAGTATTTCAAGGAAAACCCGGAGAGATACCCGTCAGATGTCGATGCACCTCGAACTTTCGAGGAGTTCGAGAGAAACTGGCTTGAGAATGGGTTCTTCTATTATCCGCATGGGGGAGGCAGAAAACGTGGCTCTAACATATCTATTCTGGTTGAAAAGGCAATCGAAAATGGGGATTTCTCAACGGAGATGGGAATGATAACAGGCTTGGACGCCTTTGGAATGGATGGCTTAAGAGGCAATAAAACAGTCATCATTAATAGCAACTTCTCCAGAATTGATGACCTCAACGTTAGGGAAGCGTCAGAAGCAGAGATCGAGGCAAGAAAGAGCTGCTTCTATGTCGCTGAGTTCCTCAGAAAGTACGTTCCAGGCTTCGAAGAAGCATTCATTATTGAAACGGCTGTAGATTTAGGAGTCAGATATACGCGAAGAATAATCGGGGAGCATACGCTTACGAAAGCGGAGATTGAAAGCGGCGCGAAATTTGCAGATGTGATAGGCGTAGGTTCAACAGGCTATCCGGGACGTCCATACGAGATTCCATATAGATGCATTGTGCCAAAGACGATTGAGAATCTTCTAGTAGCCAGCGGCAAGAGCGCCTCAACGCAGCCTCGCGGCTTACTTAGGGGGATGACTACCTGCATCATGCTCGGTCAAGCTGCAGGTGTAGCCGCGGCGACTTCGGTTGAAAGAGAAGAGAAGCCGAGGATGGTTAAAGTTAAGGAACTCCAGATCTCTCTGCTTGAACAAGATGTCTATTTAGGAAATGAGGAGAGGCTAAGGGAGCTAGGTCTCGCTTAGTTGGGGATCAATTAAAAGTAGGCTTCCGAAAGAATTTAGTAAGCCATAGCCGATTATACTACGGGATTGTTGATGGCAATGCGTATGTCGAGAGGATACTCGTTCTGGCAGGGCCTCCCTCCGCCTCAATACATTTTTAAGAACCTCCGATTTATAGGCGTGGCTCTTGAGCCTCCGAATTGGAAGCCCGGATCATGGTGCGGAGCTGGGAAGGCGATTGTGGACTATGAGAATGAGGAGTATCTTTTGACTTCTAGGCCGCGGAAGATGGAGGGAGGAGCACGGGGATACGCGGCTGAGATCTATCGATCTAAGGACGGGGTGAGATTCGATTTAGTCTCCAGAATAACCAAGGAGGAGATCACTGAGAAGAGCGGAACAAAAGTCTGGAGCATAGAGGGAAATCAGCTGCTTAAGGATCCTTTAACGGGCAATTGGCATTTCTACCTCTCCGTCGACACGGGGCCTGAGTACGTGGTGGGCGGGGTCTTCTGGGATACGATGCTATTCGTGTCTGATGATCTTAAGGGACCATGGGAGTACAGAGGCTTCGCCATAAGACGGGGTCACGGACGGGTCTTCGACTCTGTTCAGGCCAGAAACGCAACGATCGATATAATCGATGGGCGATGGATGGCAATTTACAGAGCGACTGATCTCGATTGGAGATACAGAATGGGCCTGGCAATAAGCGCGGATGGGGTATACTGGGAGAAGAAGGGACCCTTCACTGTTGATGGGACATCTGAGCATACGCATTTCGCGACTATGGGAACGATCTTCGCCGGTTCTTTAGGCCCGATTCTTATGGGGCTAACTTGGCGGAATCAGCAGGGAAGAATCGTAGTCGACTTTACAGCCTACCGAGTTGACGATGTACACATGAACCTCCAAACGATATTTCGAGCTCCATGGCTGGCGAGATCGAAATATGAGGATAAAGAAAGACCTACCTATGGACACTACTGCAGCTTAGTGCACGACCAGCTCAAGAACCGGATATTATTTTACGTCTCAGCAGTCGACCCACGCCCAGAAACAAAAAAGGACAGCTGGACAGAAGTCTGCGTGAGAGAACTAGTTTACGAATGCCCACTATAAACGCTGATAGAACTCTAAGAGAAGAGAAAGCCCCGCTGATATTCAGCTTGCTAATGTTCAGCAAGCCGCCTCTCCGCGACGGAATAATACAGAGTATATAAAGTATTTAAAGAAAAAAATTCGTGGCACGGAAAAGAAACCCGCATATCTAACTTTCCTTTTTTGGATGACCACCCGCCCCCTCTTCACTCAACCTTTGTAATGAAATCCCTAAGCAGAGATACCAAGCCCTTCACAGCTGCGTCGATCAGCCTCTCACCCTTCTCCGCTGAGGCTAGGGAGGGGTCGCCCACATATCCATCTCCAGTAGTCTCATTCATGTCAGATATGAATCCTTGAAGATGCCACGGCGCCCTAACAGCTCGCGGAATCTCCTTTGAGACCAGCTCCGGATAGATGGCGAGGGCAAGGGAAGTTTCAAATTCGCATGCATGACCAGGAATTATTTTTGTTTCCAAGACCGCGTCAGATATCTCTCTTGGTATCAACGACCAATAAGATATGAAAACCATCTTTAAGCCGAGGTCATCCCGAGCTCTTCTCGCCGCCAGATATCCAGGAGCAATATTGCCTCCATGACCATTAACGATTGCCATCTTCTTAATGCCGTGATGCTTCAAGCTTCGACACAAGTCAAGTATAAGATTTATGAATGTTTCATGCCGAAGCGTCAAGCTTCCAGGGTAACAAAGGTGATGAGGAGAGACCCCTATTGCTACAGGAGGGGTGACGATCGCTTGAGGATAAAGCATCTCAGCAGCTCTCTTGACGATATGAAGCGTGTTTGCAATATCAACCTTCAACGGCAGATGAGGACCATGCTGCTCGGTGCTTCCCGTAGGAATCACGGCAACCTTCACAGCCTCTAACATTCTTTTAAACTCTTCCCGAGTCATCTCATCAATGAAAACCTTCTTCAACGCTCATCCATCTCGAATGTCTTACAGACAACCACCTATTAAGGCTTAAACTTCAGAAAGAAGATCCCGGATTTTTAGTCAGCATTTGCAAGCATCTCAGTTACGATTCTGAGGCACTCCCTCGCCTGAGCATCAGGGTCTCCTCTCTCTTGGATCTCCATCATGAAGACTCCTTTATAGCCGATTTTTCCAAGCGATCCGATTACCTGACTCCAATCTATGCTTCCCATGCCGGGAGGCCAATGCCGATCTGCTTCCCCATCATTATCATGAACATGAAGGGTCCACAGGTACTCTCCCGCCTGAACTATTTCATCCTGTATGCTAATATTAGAACTAGTTAGGAGATTGGTGTGACCCGTGTCGAAGCATATACCCAGATGGGATGAGCCTACGCTTTTTATGATTTCCCTAAGTTCGGACACCCTGCTCCCGAACCTTCCGCCTTCCTTATCAATCATGTTCTCTACGGCGACCTTAACTCCCAGATCCTCAGCTTTCTCAACGACCTTCCCGATGGCTTCGATCGAGTTCCTCTTCATAACCTCGCGGCCTAAGGGGAGACTGTCCGAGTGATTTGGATGGACGACCATTATTGGACACTCTATGGCCCTGCAATACTCCAACGTTTTCACAAGCAGGTCTATGCTTCGATTTTTAATGTGAGAGCTCTGCGCGGATAAGTCGACGCCGTTTATGGGGGCATGCACCGAGTTGGGATGCAACCCCAAATCATCTAGGAGGCTCTTTAGATGAGGAAGATTCGATCGTGGGAAGACTCTGGGGTCCAGATGGATCTTATTCGCTGTTATCTCAACCTCGGTGAAACCGGCATCTCTAACATGTTTTAAGGCCGTTTCTAAAGGCATGCTGGAAAACGACCATGTGTGAAATCCAATCTTCCATTTCTCACCACACGTGCTTATTTCCATACTGTTCCCCTGCATGATAAGCTGTGGAACAAAAATGTGACTTTATCCTTTTAAGATCTTTTCTTCTTTCGTATTATTCCAAATCTCCTTGAAGAGGCACGCATCCCTCTGTTGATTCATGTTTTGAAGCGAACCCCTTCTCAGAAGGCTCTTCTCGCATCGCTGTGACGGGAGGCCTCGTAAAGAAGTATCAGGCCCATTAGAACCTTCTTCATCTTTCTTTTCCAGCGGCAGAATCTTCTCCCAATCTATCTCAATCATCAAAATTATAACAACTATCAAAAGCACACTGGTGACTATGATGCCCACATAGCCGCCCTCCTCTCCAATGAATCTTTTGATGATGTCTACGGATAGATGGCCACCGTAAGCCAAGATTAGGCACATAAGAATCTTTCCAGCGAGGCTTGGAATAAACGCCTTTACAAAGCTGTAACGCATAATACCTAAAGGTATGAACAGAAGATCATCAGGGAGGGGGGTCAGAGCGAAGACGAATATCGCGAGTGCTCCGTAACGGCTAAAAACCCTCATGACGTAATCTAATTTTCTTTGCCTTTCCCTACTTAGAGCCGCTCTGCCGTAATATCCCAGAAAATATCCGAAGAACTCTCCAAGAGCAGATCCGGCTCCACCTGAGACCGCGATCAAGAGAGGATCGAAAGCCCTCAGAGACCCAAGATAAAAGATCACAATTGTGTATGGTATGGGGAAGATTATGGAGGCTGCGCCTAGGAAACTGATGGCAAAGATTCCGAAATAGCCATACTGAAGCGCCAAGCTCTCAAGCCAATGACTTAATTGTTGAGCCCAATCTCCGCTCTGCTGAATTTTGAAGCTCAACTGGTTACCTAAGCCTTCTTTAAATTTTTAACACAATCCATTTAATCGAAGCATCCTAAAAAGGGTATCTAAACCTGGATTTCTTCACCCGGGGAAGCCTTAAATCCCTTTCGAGCCTATCTAATAAATGGGATTTGAGGCAACATGACGCTTGCACGTCTGGACGACTATTTCCCGAAAGATGATGCTCATCCCAGCCGCTCCGGCTCGGAGGAGAACTTAAGCACTGATCGAAGATCCTCCGATCTTGAAAAGACTGAGATTGAAGGAAATCCCGCTGAGGATCGTGTTCCCCGGAATCTTCCGCCTTCATACTTCATCTCGGCGACATATGATGGTGATGCACATTTAGCTTGCATTAAGCTCTATGATCCCGTCTCGAAGCGTATATACAAATGGTATGACAACACCGGCCATAAGCCATATTGCTTAACGAATATAACCCCAGAAGAGTTGGAGAAGATCCCTAGAGTTATCAATCACCCAGGCTTCGACCATGTGGAGGTCGTAGAAAAATATGATGCGCTTTATGACAGGACTGTCAAAGTGACAAAGATCGTCGCGAAGGACCCGCTCTCAATCGGAGGAAGGCCGAGAGGCTGCATAAGGGACATCATCCCAGAGGAATATCCGAAGATCTTCGGTTCGGAGAAAGAACCCAAGGTGTGGGAGGCAGCGATCAAGTACTATCAATGTTACATCTACGACAGAGGGCTGCTTCCCGGCATGCTCTATGAAGTTAAAGATGGGAATCTCATCCCGGCTGTTGACGAGGAAGCCGAAGAGAACATAAAGATGATACTTCAGAAAGTCTTCAAAGACGAACCTGAGGATCTTCTGCCATTTCTCGAATCCTGGATAAGGCTTCTCGAGTATCCGGCGCCTGACATGAGACGCGTTGCACTTGACATAGAGGTCTACTCCCCAGTTGCAACCCGTGTTCCCAACGCAGAGGAAGCTCCCTATCCAATTATCTGCGCGTCTCTTGTTGACTCAGAAGGCAGAAGACGGGTTCTCCTCCTTAAAAGGGAAGACGGAGGAGACGAAGAGTTAGAACTTCAAGACGTGGAGACTGAGTTCTATAACTCGGAAAGAGATCTGCTCGCGGCGCTCTTTAAGGCGATAGATGAGTATCCGTTCGTCATAACCTTCAATGGAGACGATTTTGACCTTCGATATCTCTTCCATAGAGCGCAGAAATTAGGATTTCAGAGGAAAGAGATTCCCATTGAGCCTGGGCGGAGAGTCTATTTGCTCAGGAATGGAATTCACATAGATCTATACAAGTTCTTCTTCAACAGATCTATACAGATCTATGCCTTCTCCCAGAAGTATAGAAATGTGACTCTAGATGAAGTTGCAACGGCCATTCTCGGAAAACCCAAGCTGGAGATATCCAAGCCTATCTCGGAGCTTACGTACTCTGAGCTAGCTAAATACTGTTTGAACGACGCGGAGATAACTCTTGGACTAACCTCTTATGATGACGATCTGGTTATGAAGCTCCTCCTCGTCTTGACTCGTATAAGCAAGATGCCGATGGAGGATGTAAGCCGACAGGGAGTCTCAAGATGGATTAGAAGCTTCATGCAGTATGAACATCGGAAGAGGAACATGATAATCCCGAATCAGGAGGACATAATCGCAGCGAAAGGAAAGACGGCGACTACGGCGATAATTAAAGGGAAGAAGTACAAGGGGGCGATAGTAGTTCAGCCTGTTCCAGGCGTGCACTTTAACGTCGCCGTGATGGACTTTCAAAGTCTATACCCATCGATAATAAAGGTTCACAACTTAGGCTATCAGTCCGTCAGATGTCCACATGAAGAATGCAAAGAAAATAAGGTTCCTGGAACACCTCATTGGATATGCACAAAGCACAGGGCCCTCGAGAGCGCTCTGATAGGCTCACTTAGAGATCTAAGAGTCTACTGGTATAAGCCGAGGGCGAAGGATAAGTCGCTTTCTAAGGCTCGGAGAAACTGGTACAACGTCACTCAGAGCGCCCTAAAGGTTATTCTAAATGCTTCTTACGGGGTCTTCGGAGCTGAAACCTTCGATCTGTACTGTCCACCCGTAGCCGAGACGACGGCAGCTATCGGGAGAAACGTGATCACCCAGACGATTGATAAGGCTAAAGAGCTGGGAATCCAAGTCCTGTACGGAGATACGGATAGCCTTTTCCTCAAGAACCCCTCTCCTGAGCAGATTAAAGCATTGTCTGATTGGTCTGAAAAAGTCTTAGGCATGGAGCTTGACG
>CAZCXS010000007.1:0-11356 GCA_964502685.1 uncultured Candidatus Bathyarchaeia archaeon | reverse complement strand
GACATCTGTCAGAGAGCCCTTGACGTTCACTCCGAAGCGATCCATGTATATTATCGGAACGTCAACCATAGGCTTGTAGAGGAAGCCCATAGAAGAGGGTTGAAGGTCTCAGTCTGGAACCCCGATGAAGTAGAAGATATGAAGAAGATGATTGGCCTAGAGGTCGACGTGATAGGTACGAATAGACCTGATATACTATTGAATCTTCTTAAAGAAATGGGCATGAGATAGAATGATATTTCTGATCCGAGTCTCATCTTTGATAAGGGATTCACCTGAAAATTTTGGATATAAATCATGGGAATTAAATCATCCCCGTTAGGAATAGAAGAGGGCTTAGAGAGGAAGGGAGAGATGCGTAAGATAATTGTTTCTTCCCCCGGTCGCGCTGATTTCCTGAATACTCATCAAGACTATAAGGGGCTGCCTGTTGTACCTGTAGCGATCGATCTTCGAATGTACCTGCACGGAGAAGTCACGGATAATAAAAGATTCAACGTGAGGTCCCTCGATCTTGAATTGCACGATGAGCCCTCAACAGACTCATTCGAGATAGGGATAAACGACATGCTTGAGGGAAGATTCTTTGGGAATTATCTGCGCGGCGTCATAAATGTGCTGGTGAAACGCGGATTCGCCGAGAAACTCAAGGGAATGAACGTCACGATTAAAAGCGAGATACCGATAGGCTCAGGGCTTTCGAGCAGCGCAGCTCTAGAGGTCGGCTTCGCGTATCTATTAAGCACCGCATATGGGCTGGAGCTTGAAAGGAAAGACTTAGCGGAGATCGCCTTTGCCGCTGAAAATCAGGAGGCGGGAATCCCATGCGGCAGGCTGGACCAGTACGGCGTAGCTTTCGGCGGGATCATAAAGCTTGAGTGCAGACCACCATACAACGTTGAGCCTCTTCCATTCAGGGATCTAACCTTCGCGATAATCGACTCCGGAATCAGACATTCAACGGCTGACATCCACCCCAAGAGGCAGGAAGACATAAATAGGGGGCTTAAAATCCTGATGGAAAGCCCTGACGTTCCGGAGGAGCTGAAGAATCTTTTAGGCTACCGGTTTGATGAGCCGAGATGGGAGAAGCTCAAAGAAGACGAATTGGGAGATCTCCTCTCAATTCTAGATGACAAAGCCAGACGGCGAATAATCTTCACTCTTCGGATGCATAGATGGACCGAATTCGCATTGAAGATTCTCCGCGGGGAGAAGATCCGTGACGATGAGGCTTCCAGCATACTCGGCGAAGAGAGATGGCGAAGGATAAAAGCCTCAGCAGCTGCGGAGCGAAACTATATGATCTTAGGCGAGATCATGAATGAGCAGCATTCGCTTCTTAGGGACCTCTACGACGTCAGCCTTCCCGAGCTTGAGGACATATGCAATGCAGCTCTTGATGCGGGAGCCTACGGAGCGAAGATCTCAGGGGCAGGAATGGGCGGAAGCATCATAGCTCTCGTCAGAGATGAAAAGCATGGGGAAGCCGTTATTAACGCATGCGTGAAAGCCGATGCTAAGGAAGGATGGGTCTCAAAAGTGGGGGAGGGAGTGAGGACTGAATCCCGCGTTCCGAAAGGGAGATCTTAGCCCTTCACTGTTTTGATGAGGCTTAAACCATGGGGAGCTGAGAGCCCATTTTGAAGAAAAAATAAGCATGGGGAAACGACTAAATCGGAAAGGCTCCAATAATTGATGATGATGGGAAGCTCGAAAAATCAGAGCCCTTTAGGGTAGTTGAAACATGGTTACGAATCTGCCCGCTGAAGCTAAGGCGAAATGGGCTGAAGTAGTTGCCTGCAGATCTACACCGGAAAAGATAAGGCTGATGCGAGAGTTCATCTCGCTTGTTCCGAAACATAAGGGCACAAGCAATCTTCTAGCCAATGTTAGAAGGCGAATAGCCATCCTTGAAAGGGAACTGGAGAGAAAGAGATCGCGAAGGAAGGGCGGATACGGAGGGTTCTCAATACCCAAGGAGGGAGCCGGCCAGATAATCATACTCGGCCCAACGAATGTGGGGAGAAGCAGCCTACTCGCCTCCGTGACGGGCGCTAAGGCAGAAGCAAGCCCCGTATACTTCGCAACGAGGAAGCCGATTGTCGGTATGTTGCCGTATCATGATATACAGTTTCAGCTCGTCGAGGCGCCGGCTCTTATCGAAGGAGCTGCTGAGGGAAGGATGGATGGACCGCAAATACTAGGGCTGGCGAGGAACGCTGATGGCTTGATTCTCATGGTCGACCTATCCGTGGATCCGATTGGACAGTTCAGTATGCTTCGGTCGGAGCTGGAGCAGGCGGGGATAATGATAGAGAGACCTGAGGGCGAAGTGGAGATAATCAGGCGAGGCGGAGGGGCGGGTTTGCAGATGATAGGAGGCGGGACCCTGGTGGGCTGTACTTTAGAAGACGTGAAGAGGCTGCTTGCTAATTATAGGATAAACTCCGCCTTGCTTAGGATTCGAGGTAAAGTCACGTTGGAGAATATTGAGGAATCCCTATTTTCAAGCCTCGTCTATAAGCCTACGATTCTCGTTGCAAACAAATTAGATGTGAAAGGAGCAGAGGTAAACCTCATACAATTGAGAAGATTCATGAAGGACAGCGAGATCCCCCTAATACCGATTTCATGCAAAAATAATCGGGGACTAGAAAGACTTGGCGACTTCATCTTCCAGATGCTTCGGATAATTCGGGTTTACCCAAAGGAGCCGGGTTTGAAGGAGCCCTCCCCGAAGCCTCTGGTGATCGAGGAGGGATCCACAGTGATTGAAGCGGCAAAAAGGCTTCACAGCAAACTCTATAAGGAATTCAGGTATGCGCGTATATGGGGTCCAAGCGCAAAGTATCCCGGGCAGAGGGTAGGTCCAACTCATGTTCTCAGGGACGGTGACATAATAGAAATAAGATGAAAGGGCAGGGATTGCCTCGGCGTTTTTAAAGCTTACAGCGTTCTATCCCGGATGTGATGTTAGGTCCATAGGTCTCCATACTTCTCTAAGAGCTTCTTCTTTGCTTTTTCCTGGATATCCTCAGGGACGGGGATGAATGGTCTACGCGGATAGCCCGCGTTTATGAAGCCGAAAGCGTTCACTATAGCTTTCGAAACGCAGATCCACGTGTAATCTCCATATAATCGACGGGCGAACTCGTTGAACTCGTTGATCTCATGCTGCAGTTTCATGGCTTTCTCCCAGTTTCCCTCTTTGCATGCGTTGTACGCCTCCAGGACGAGCTTAGGCTTGGTAAGTACGGGGGTAAGCGAGAAGACTCCCTTTCCGCCCCACATCATCATGGGGACGAAGAGACGGTCTACATGCATGTGAGCCAGATCCGTCGCTTTGATTATCCGCATAAGATGATCAAAGTCTGAGACTATCTCCTTGCTTCCGCATAGGTTGGGCTTCTCTGAAAGCTCTCTGTACATGTCCGCGTCGACCAAGATTTTCGTTGTGTTCGGATTATTATAGACTATGATCCCGATATCTGGACAGGCTTCAGCTAGGTCTTTGAAGTATTTGATGCACTCCCCTCTTGTCAGACGTTGATAGTAGGGGGCAACGTTCATCACGGCGTCAGCTCCGCAGTCCTGAGTGAATCTAACCTTCATGATGGCCTCGTCTGTATTGACCGCGGAGCAGCCCGCGATCGTCGCCACGTTTCCCTTCGCTTCATCCACAAGAGCCCTGATTAGTCTCTGATGATCCTTCCATGGGATGGTATGGAACTCGCCGAAGGTGCCCGTCGTGGCGATTCCGTGAATCCCAGCTTCGCATAGTCTCCGCGTGTTCTCCCTGAATGCTTCTTCATCGAATTCTCCGGATTTGGTGAATGGTGTGGGAACAAGCGCGTAAACTCCGCCCATCTTTTCACGGGTCAACATTAATAATGAGCCTCCAATAAACTAATGCGACATCATAATCTTCAAATATAATAGATTTTCCCCTTCTCTCTTTCAAGTCGAATAAGATTTGCAACTAGCATCTAAGCCTGTGAAATTCCGAAGATGCATCTCCTCGATTCATCTAACGGTGTTAATTTACCTCGTTTCGACGGATCTGTTAACGGCATCTCTATTAAACGTCTAACCCTTGAGTGGAGATACGGAGAGCCCTAAGAATCATCTTGCATCCTTCAAATGTGGCCTTGTCACCGTAGATAACATCCTCCCTCGTCGGATCGAGGATGAAATCCCTGTAGGTTCCCGAAGGGTTAAGCAGATAGAAAGCCTGAATGACGAAGAGCAGAAGATTCAACTGTCTGCTTGTCAGATTCTCCTCGAGGGCTCTGCTCTGAGCCTCGGTTAGGTGAACCCTCTTGCGGAGAGCCTCCATTATGCCTTCTTTCTGCTCGTCCATTACGTCTAATAGATCCGATAATGTTATCTCCTGCTCCTTCAGGTAGTCTTTCAGCGCGGTTCTCAAGTCGATGTATCTCCTCGTAGGCATACCCTCATCCCGCCATAAGAATATGGCCGTCTAGATTTATTTGAATCCTTCAGAGCTCAGGAATCATAAAATGCATTAATCCAATAATAAACGTTGCATCCCTCATGATCATGGCTCCATATAGCTTATCTACATGGAGATCGCAGTATCGAAGGGGCGATGAACCGTGAGCTTCAAGAGGCGGATGGACGGCCAACTGGTCTTAGTAACCGGAGGCGCGGGGTTTATCGGCAGTCACCTCGTCGATGCGCTTATGACCCAGGATGCAGCGGTGCGGGTCATAGACAACCTCAGCAGCGGAACGCTGGATAATATTAAACATTGGCTTGAGAGCGACTCTTTCGAGTTCATTAAGGGCGACCTGCTGAATGAGGATGACCTGAAGAGGGCAACGGAGGGATGCGAGGCCGTATTTCATTTAGCTGCTAATCCAGAGGTTAGAATAGGATCAACCGCGCCTGAAATCCATTTCGAACAGAACGTTCTGTCTACTTATCGTCTACTGGAAGCTCTTAGAAAATCCGAGAGCCTAGACCTCTTCGTCTTCACATCCTCATCAACGGTCTACGGTGAAGCTTCTGTGATGCCGACGCCTGAAGATTATGGGCCCCTGAAACCCATATCGGTTTATGGAGCCTCTAAACTCGCCTCTGAAGCGCTTATAAGCTCGTTTGCTTATACCTATGGATTCAAAGCCATAATCTGCCGATTGGCTAATATTATAGGGCCGAGAAGCAGACACGGCGTCATATATGATTTCATCAGGAAGCTCAGGAGCAACCCGAGGGAGCTTGAGATCCTGGGAGATGGAACTCAAGCAAAATCTTACCTGTATATAGATGACTGCGTATCAGCCATATTGACGATTCTGGAAAGATCACGTGGCAGAGTGGAGATCTTCAACATCGGCTCTGAAGATTGGGTGGATGTAAAGACAATCGCAAAGATCATCATAGAGGAGATGGGCTTGAAGGATGTATCCTTCCGTTTCACGGGGGGCGTCGACGGAGGCAGAGGATGGAAGGGAGATGTAAAGTATATGCTTCTCTCAATAGAGAAACTGAAGGCCCTCGGTTGGGAACCGGAACTCAACAGCGCCGAAGCAGTAAGGAAGACCGCGAGGAAATTTCTTGGGTAGAAACTTTAGGCCTCATCTGATCTCCGCTTGAAGGTCAACGAAACCGGTCTTTGATGAGGCCGTTAAAAAGAGGAACCGATCAGAAAAGCCCTCTTTTTGTAGGAGCCTCGGCGACAGCCAAGTTATCGCAAGTAACAGCTCCCGGTTACTAAATGTTTATTTGTGTCTCCTCCTTTATGACTAGATACAAATTCTGCGTTCAGAAGAGGGGTACAATATGGATGAGCAGCGGATTTCTACAGGAGTAGATGAACTAGACAAGATCATCGGAGGAGGCTTCCCAAAGGGCAGCTTAATCCTCATCGCGGGGAACCCTGGCACAGGTAAAACGGTCTTCTCGGCTCGTTTTCTATATCGCGGCGCCGTTGATTACGGCGAGAACGGGGTCTATGTGAACTTTGCTGAGAGCCGCGAAACGTTCTACAGAAACATGAGGTCCTTTGGATTCGATTTTGAACATCTCGAAAAAGAGGGGAGATTCCGTTATCTTGGAATGCTGGCGGTGAGGGAATCCAACGTTTCATCCGTTCTGAAACTCATCCTAGAGGAGATTAACAAGGTTAGAGCTGAACGGCTTGTTATAGATTCCTTCTCGCCCCTCGCCCAGGCCTTCGAGAGGCCGCATTATGTGAGAATACTCATTCACACAGTTCTAGATAGAATCGTTCGGAAGGCCGGATGTACCACTTTAATGGTTGTTGAGATCCCATTCGGAGAAAAAAGAACGGGTTTAGGCATAGAAGAATTCGTAGCTGACGGCTTCATGCTCTTTAGAACTGGAAGGCTGGAGGAGAGGCTTTTCCGCGATATCTCCATCAGAAAGATGAGGGGAACAATACTGAAGGAGGATGAGATCGGATTCACGATCGATGGGGGATTCAAAGCTTTCTCATCATTCGAAATAAAACCGATAGAGAGGAAAGAGAAATTTAAGCCTCTACCTGACCCGCCCGGCATGTTCTCCACGGGATCGGAGGAACTCGACCGGCTGCTTGGCGGGGGATATCCTAGGGGATCAACAATTCTCCTCGAGATCGGCAAGAACGTATCAACCCGGCAGTACCATCTGATTTTGTCTCCTACTGCTTGGAACTTTCTGGCGAGAAAGGCTGGGGTTATTGTTCTTCCATCATCCGGGATCGACCGTAATATCGTATGGAAACGTGCAGTCGAATCCGGCTTGTCCAAGGAGATGCTTAAGCGTAATTTAAGGGTCTGCGTATTTAGGTCTTTTGCGACGAAGAGAGAGCCCTGCGCAATTGAATTCGAGGGGAAAGATATGAATAAGGATTTTGAGCATTATCTTGAAGTTGCGACCGAACTCGGGGAGAAGACTGGTCAGCCGCTTCTACACATCGCCGGCGTCGACAGGCTTATAGCTCATTACGGGATGGATGACACGATAAAGATACTTAACTTAAGCGCCGCGATGAGCAGGGAGGATGGGAGTCTAGGCATCTTCCTTATTAAGCCGAGCTATCCGAGGGCCTCTGATATTTTGAACACGATTGTCGATGTACACTTGAAGATAGTTCGAGAACATGGGGCTCTGCTTCTCTACGGGTTGAAGCCGAGAACGCGATTACATTTCGTGGAGATGGATGTTTCAAAGGGCTATCCACTTCCAAAACTCACACCCGTACTTTAAAGATTGGATGAGTAAAAGAAAAGAGAGAAAAGTCTTGAACTCGGATGAAGATAAAAGAAGATTCAACATTGTACTTGTTGAGTCGATCCTTGAGGGTTTAGATTTCGGAGAGGTTGTTCTCCGCTTCCTAGAACTGAATTTTAATCTCGATAGGAACAAGATAGCTGAGCAACCGGAACTCTTCGCGAGAAACCTGGAGGAAACTCTAGGCCCATGGATGGCTGCCATATTTGAGAGGAACATTCTGGAGATTCTATGCAGGAAGATTAGCATCGACTACGTGGACATCGAAGAATTATCGTTCTCGGAAGCGATTAAAAAGATATTCAAAAAGTATTCGGAAACAACTAAACCTTCACTTTAACAGGCAAGATAGGTAAGCAAAACAAGACGTATACAAGCAAAAATGCACATGAGTATATAAAGTATTTAAAGAAAAAAATTCTCAGGAAAGAAGTCACTTCCCCACGGGCAGAATTGTTCTCGCATAGGTCTCATTAAGTACCTCAGCAACCGCCAAGTAAACCGCCGTTAACCCGCAGAATATCCCTTCATAGCCGCCGATAACCTTCATCTCACGGCTTCCAGTGAGGTCCCCCAGCGAAAGGATGAAGAACAGCAAAGAGAGTGTTATGAAGACGATCTGTAGGGCTTTAGGTCCCTTAAAGGTCGCGGCGGTCATCAAGACGGTAAAGATTCCCCAAGCAAACAGGTAGGACGCAACAGCAGTGGCCGAGGGCTCTGGAGCCAAACCTAACGGCGGCAGAATCTTTATGGCTACGAAGGACCACCAGAAGAGTCCGTAAGAGGAGAACGTCGTGGCGCCGAAGGTGTTTCCATTCCTCGCTTCAAGCAGTCCAGCTATGATCTGAGCTAATCCTCCGTAGAAGATCCCCATAGGTAAGACCACGCCTAAAGCATCTGAGGAAAGAATGCCAGCGTTAATCAGATTGAGAAGAATGGTAGTAAATCCGAAGCCCATTAAACCTAATGGAGCTGGATTAGGTCCCTTTTCAGCCATCTGGGACACCTGAATATCCGTTTTGGGTTTCCTCTATTGTAGAGGAGCCTTTAATAAACGTTACGTGTATGAACGCGAGCTTGTGGATAGGGCTGTTCCAAAGAGAGATACGATGGATGGCTAATATCCCGGGAGGGTATAACACCAGATTTCTATTTGCGGGATATATCACAACCCTTAAGAGCCACTATGTTTTTCTTATGCTGAAGTGATTATAAGACATGTCGAGTGTTGAAGAATCCGAAAGCAAAGAGCTCGTAAAGATAGAGGATTTAACTCCAAGTTCAAGAGGAGTAAATATTGTTGTTAAAGTCGTCTCCAAGGGTGAGGCGAGAGACGTCACGGGAAGAGGAGGCCAACATAGAGTTGCGGATGCTCTTGTCGGAGACGAGACAGGATGCATATACCTGACTCTTTGGGACGAGAACATAGATCAGATAAATGAAGAAGAGACGATAAGCATCACTAATGGCTATGTGAATCTGTTCAGAGGGAATATGCGGCTGAATATAGGGAGATACGGCAGCTTCGAGGTTCTCGGCGAATCAACAATCGAAGAGGTTAACACGGAGAACAACCTGTCCCAAAAAAGATATGAACAAAAAAGACGTTATCGGCCATACCAGTCCGGGTATGGTGGAAGAAGAGGTTACCGGCGGAGAAGATATTAAACTGCTTAAATAAACAATTGAGGCCTTATTCTTCACTGTAAAAAATAGAAGATGTCTTTGTCTAGGAATTATTTCTTTACGAAGACCGTTTGTTAAACGGTCTTCCTATTCCTTTCGATTCTCCTTTCTCAATGTTTTATAGCCGCTGAATGAATAGATATGTGGTTCAAAGCGATTCAAAAAGAAAGAAACAAAAATGCATCGTTTCCATCTAAGAGAATCTTCTAATGCACTATCTCCGCTGTTGCAAATCTCCGCGCGACTCTCGTTATCTTGAACTTCACATGATCGCCAGTCTTAGCGCCGGATACAAATATGATGAAGCCTTCAATCTTGGCTATGCCGTCTCCTCTCCGGCTTATCTCAGTAATATCCGCCTCGTACTCTTCTCCTTCCTTAACCGGTGCAGGTCTCGAAAAACCGCGACTTCTGTAGCCTCTGCCGCCGTAGCTCCTATTTATGTAGATCACTTCTTTCACCTCGTTAACTCTTTCCAGCAGGATTAGAAGAAAACGAAAAAGACGGGTCGCTTCGCGATGTCCGACTTTCCGCTTGCCCAATCCAACTGATGATACCACACTATCGATTACGCATATATTAATGTAGCTATAGCAACGTCTAAAACTTGCCCATGAAATTCTAAGAAACTAAAAAAGGCCCTTTTACCTGCTGGAAAAGTCTAAAAGGAGCCATCCAATAATTATACTCGGCGATCGAAACAATGAGATGCCCTAAATGTGGGGCTGAAGTAGACGAAAAGGCCAATTTTTGCCCCAGATGCGGCTCTCCGATAACCTCTGAGTCTTCCGGTTTCCTCATCACTACAACGCCGAGTCTTCCAGGTTACCGAATAAAACGTATTCTTGGAGTGGTAACTGGAATCACTCCTCGGACAAGAGGAGTGTTGGGGAAATTCATCGCCGGTTTCCAATCGATGTTCGGCGGTGAGATCACAGCCTTTACAGAGGAGCTGGAGAAGGCGAGAAACGAGGCTATAGAGAGGCTTAAAGATAAGGCAATAGCCCTCGGCGCAAACGCTGTTGTCGGGTTAGATATAGAGACTTCTGATTTAGGTCTTCAAGCCGGCGTCGTAATAGTATCCGCAACCGGCACAGCCGTTATAGTAGAACCAGAATAACCCGTAAAAGCATCTTCCCTCTATTCTAGGACTAGCAGATATACCCAAAACATACAAAGCTTCCCGCATTCACTTCCAGCAGCTGCCTTATCATCGCGATTTCAATGCCAGGATGATGAGAAAATCCTTTTGTAGCCGGGGGAATGAAAAACATTATTGTTTATTTTTCTTGGAAAAGCGATTTCTCGGCAAAATTTTAGATCTAATAGAAGCAAACCGATGCTTCCCTTATTTATCATGCCGTTCGACAACTAAAAATCCCCTTCAATCGGTCTTCTAATATTTTCCTTCGAATCTGAAATCTTAATATTGGGTTAAAGAATATAATCTCCCAAGCTCAAGCTATATCCCAGGTCTACTCCTAAAATAGTGACGGATCATTTTTATCTCCCGGACCAGCGATCCTTCTCCATCAACTTCAGGATGTCTCTTTCTTCCTTTTACAGTTTTTATTGGCAGAGTCATTTCGTGCGTGGAGAAGCCCGCCTAGAAGGAATATCCCAAACGAAGCTGTCAGGACCATGATCGCTACGACCTTATTTAAGTAAAGGATCATGATCGAGAAGGCGAATAATATGTAGCTGAAAATAGCAATTTTATTTATCATTGCCATGTGTCTCATCTCTTTTTACTATTAGAACGGGGCATGGGGCTTTGTTGGCGACGCTTTGGCTAACATTTCCAAATAATAATCTGGCGAAGATACCGCGTTTCTCGTTTCCAATCACGATGAGGTCGATGTTCTCCTCCTCTGCAACCCTAATGATCTCGCTGGCTGGATGGCCCTTTCTCATTATTGCATAGGACTCTACACCAATACCCTGCACAAAACTCAGGGCGGAAACCAAGAGGTTTTTTCCTTCTTCCTCCATTTCTTTTAGGACTCCTGTTGGAATGAATAGACTCTCATGGCAAAATGCGCCTCCAGGAGCCATCAGCCAGCAGTAAAGCTGATACGTTGGAATAACGTTGACTATGCATAGCTTTGATTTATACTTCGTAGCCAAGTCAATAGCTAATTCTAAAGCCTTCATGGAAGAGTCCGACCCGTCTATTGGGACTAAAATCCTGGATACACTGCTGCTCGAAGCCTTCGAGAAGACGTGGTTCTTAAAATTCATCGATGCGTCACACCGTAAATATGCATCGCATCGGTTCGATGCGACTTATCTTACCGATTCTATGTATAGTATCCGAAAGATATATAAGATTTTCGGTCATATTTCAAACAAGGTCTCTGGTGATGATGGTTGCGTAAGGAAAACAGAGAGGAAACGGCTGGTTTAA
>CAZCXS010000006.1:0-11746 GCA_964502685.1 uncultured Candidatus Bathyarchaeia archaeon | reverse complement strand
CGGCATCTCCCTCGCCGGGAACAGCGTTTGTTCGAGTCTCTGAGAGGCTGCATTTTCTACAATTTCTGACTTCCTCTGCTATTGCTTCAAGCTGGTAACGCTTAGAGTTGTTACGCGTCTGCATGAAAGTATAACCTCAAATTATCTGCGTAAGAATCTGCGGATATATCTTTTGTTGATGTTTATGGTAACTATATCTCGATGCTTAAGACTTTGCATTCGAGTTTTTTCAAGAAGAATCGAAAGACGATATATGTGTAAATGAGTAGGCCAGCTCCTAATAACAGATTTATCTGGGGGTTAAATTCGAAGATAAAGCTAATCATAATGCAGGCGTAAGTCGGAGAGGCGAGTACGCTTGAAAGTAGAAGGGAAGCCCAGCTGATCATGAATCCAGGCGTAGCTTTACGTTTTTCTCCGAGAAAATGGGTCATCACGTAGAGATGTACTGAAGATCCGATAATTGATGCTGATACAACTAGAACTAAAGGCATGGTAGGATTTAGATGCGTGATGAAGCTGAGAATTAGTATTGTGCCTATCGGTATGGGAATCGAGACCAGAACAAATGCGTATAAGAGGGAACTAAAGAAGATCTTCAGGTTCATACCTGAAGTTAAAGGTATCCAGAGACTGTTGAGTTCTCCAACTCTCCAATTGCTTATCAGCATGGCGGGAACTATAAGAGAATAAATGGCCAAGACGATGAACCATGCTGGAAAATAATCTCCGCCGTCTCCTTTAGTTGCGACGCTTATGACCAGGACAATTATGTAGAAGAACAAGACGGCGAAGAAGCTTCCGTCTCTAATCATGCGTATCAGCTCCTTCTTGATCAAGAATTGTAAAAGAGATTTCGATTCGAGATTCAAAGTGAATTTCAACCCGATCCTCGAAAACAATCTGATGTTTTGCCCCATCTTAACCGCCTGCGCTCTTATCGTCGTGTCAAAAGGAGAGAAGAACGGGACGGACTTAGCGTAACGGAAGATATCCTTCTTGGAGCAGAAGATGAAAAGCATGAGAGACAACGTGAAATATGAAAATACGCCAAGTATGGAGACAGGCGGCGGCTGTTTCCCACAAATCAGATGTAAAAGAGCCGTCGCTATGAATGTAGAAGGATAAGGCAGTCTGCTATATTCAATTGGGAATGAAGAGGCGAATCTTATTGTTGGGAGTAGCAACAGAATTGTTAGGGTGGCTAGAATATACCGAATTGCTGAACCTGAATAGATTGATATTAGAATTGAGAACGACTTTCTAAGAAAAAGAACAAACAGCACGAGTAGAATTGCAACTATAAAGATTAACAACGTAATCGTTGGGATTAAATGTGTAGAAGCAGCGATTATTCCCAGCAGCACGAATAACGGACAAAAAAAGATTGAGAATATGGTTAAGTCAGAAAGTATGCTGGCGGCGAGAAACGCCCGAGGAGTAACAGTAGAGGTAAAGAACATGCTCTCCTCATAATCGAAGACTATGAAACCTCGAAAAGATGCGATTATACTGATCGCCAAGGCCAGACTTATCAAGGCAGATAATTCATTAACGTATACGGAGAAATTCACACCTTCTCTTAAAGCTTCAACAACGGCCATGCCCATAACGGAGCTGCCGAATAAAACACCGAAGAGATAGATGAAAATGAAGAGTAAACTAATTCTAGAGACTCTGAACGTCCCTAAGGCTATCTTAACTTTAGCGAGATATATGTCCAGAATGAGGCCCATCACTTCTGCCTTCTGAGCTCACCAAGTCCGCCTCTCTCTTCTTCAGCTTTTTCTTCAGTCAGCTTCAGAAAGACTTCCTCAAGCGTTGCATTTCCACCCTCCTCAGAGATTCTCCGGAGGGAACCCAGATCGCCGGAGGCGATTCTTCTACCTTTATGGATCACCGCAACTCTATCGCACATTCTCTCAGCAGTATCAAGCATATGAGTTGAGATAAAGATCGTTTTCCTTCACTCTTTCATTAAAGATCTCCTTAATCCTGTGCTGTCCCACGGGATCTATTCCCACTAGAGGCTCATCGAGAATGAGTAGGCAGGGATCATGCAGCAATGCGGCGGCCATTGCGGCTTTCTGCTTCATTCCCCTCGAGAGCGAAAGGATAAGGCTCTTCCGTTTATCCTCTAGCTCGAAGGCTTTGAGAAAGAAGTTCATTCTCTCCTTTATCTGGTCTTTTGACACGTCTCGGATCTTTCCTGAGTATATCAAGAATTCTTCCAGGGTTAGATATTCTGGAAGAGAAACTATTTCGGGGACGTATCCTATGAGCCTCTTGTACTCGTAGGGCTCCTCCTTGATGTCGCGGCCGTCAACCTTGATTATTCCCCTATCCATACTTAAGAGTCCAACAATTATCTTAAGCGAAGTTGTCTTTCCCGCGCCGTTAGGTCCTATAAGACCGAAGATTTCTCCTCTTTTCACCTCTAGATTTAGGCCTCTAAGCGCTTGAACCCCATCGTAAGCCTTCCAAAGGTCATATATCTCTAGGATCGCTGTCAATCGTGACCCCTGCTGAAAAGTCTTCTCGGATTTATGCGCTATTTCTTGTATCCAAACTTTCGAAGTATCTCTCTTCTCCATTTAACTCCTTTTTCATCTTCGATTCCCTTGGGCTTTAAACCGTCGATGACGCCGAGTATCCCTCTTCCCCGCTCTGTCTCAGCGACGATCACTTCTAAAGGATTAGCCGTAGCAGCATAAACAGTGCATACCTCTGGGACGCTTTTCAATGCGTTTAGAACATTAATCGGATAGGCGCCTCGCAGAAAGACGATGAATGAATGGCCGCAGCCGAGTCTAAGCATGTTCTCCGCAGCTGCCTTTTTGAGCTCCTCATCCGTCCCTTCAACTCGAATCAGGCATTCCCCGCTGCTTTCGCAGAACGCTAGTCCGAATTTTATGTTTGGAACCGAGTTAACCATCGCCTCGTAGATGTCTTCAACAGTCTTTATGAAATGCGCCATACCTAGAATCGCATTGCATTCTTTAGGTGTCTCAATTTTAACTACTTTAACCTCCATCCATCCTCCCCCATAAGAACAGATAGGTAACCATCAGAAATTTAAGAATAGACTCATATTTAAAAAACCGCTACTACTCCAAGCAGTCTCAGTTTTCCCTATTTGAGGAGATCTCCACGTTTCTCCTTTTTCAAAACCCGAAAAAGGATACTAGAAAAGACCAGCTATCTCCCCGCTACAATAGGCAAAGAACCGAAGCAGATCTAGACATGCATAAACTATAGCTCCGGTGAACCTATTTTTCTCCAAACGTTTCCAAGCATAGAAGATCGCTAAAATCGCGAATGGAAAAACCGTGAGAAGAGAAAGCATGACAAGATAGATTACATGACAGAAGAATGATAGAAAAGCAAAAAGGAAACACATGAACAGCCATGCAAGAAAAACTGTCAGAGCGATTATGTTCCATTTGGCGAAGCGATCTTTGATTCCTTTCTTTCTGAAGAGCAGCGCGCCACCTAGCCCATAGGAGAAAGCCTGCCTCAAAAGCCTTTTCAGATCTGATCTATGTTTATGTTTGACTATCGCTTCTGGATCAAGAATCATTTTATAACCGGCTTTACATGCCCGTTCCACAAATTCCTCCTCATCAAACCCATGATGAATCTCTTCGTTGAATTCGCCTACTTTCTTAAATACATCTCGGCGAAACGCTAGGTTACATCCAACCGGATAATTCATCGGCGGCTCCAGATTCTCCAACACCTTTCGTATTCTGAATTTTCTGAGAACCGGCATGATGCTTTCATCGGCATATCTAGATAGAAAGTTTTCCTCATATCTGGAGACGCTTCCACCTACACATCCGATTTCCTTATCTCTGAAGTTCTTCACGATCTGCTTGATCCAGTCCTTAGACACCACACAGTCAGAATCAGTGAATAGTACAATCTCGCCGCTACTATTCCTTACACCGGTATTCCTCGCAACATTTAAACCCTTTCTCTTCTCCACAATCAGCCTAACCGGATATGATTGAACAATTTCTTGGGTTCTATCGGTTGATCCGCCGTCCACCACGATTATCTCAAGCTTATCTCTATTGTAGTCAACCCTCATTAAGGAATCCAGAAGCTCACCTATAGTCTTTTCAGCATTAAGCGCAGGTACAATCACGGATACTGTAGGCTCATACGCATTCTTCAAACTCGGATCCTCCCTAGCCTCTCTTCCTTTTAAATTAAAGCGTCTCCTTTCAGTCAAACCTTATTTGTTTCTGATGAATTAACTATTGTCGAAGATTATTGAAATCTTCATATCATTATTTTTTCCGTATAGGAATATACGAAATTTCATGCATAAAAGCATCTCAGAATTCATAATAGGGAAGAATGGAAGTCATGTGGGTAAGCAGAATTCTAAATAGATGTAGAGAATGATCCTTAGCGATGCTGAGAGGTAGAGCCTTAAAAAGATTGAATTTCTAGACATAACTCGTGATAACATATTAATGTGAAGGTTTGTATGTGAAAATGTGAACAAAATAGTCATTTTCGGAGCTGGAAACATAGGCAGATCACTAATAGGTCACCTCTTTTCTCGAGGGGGATACGAAGTTGTCTTTATTGATGTTCTCAAATGGCTTGTTGATGCCCTCAATGAAAAGAGGGAATATTACATTGAGATAAGGGATGCGAATCCTAAAATTATATGCGTAGATAACATACGAGCTGTCCACGCCGCTGACGTTGAAAAAGCTTCGCTGGAAGTGGCTACCGCGGATATTGTGGCAACGGCAGTAGGCCCAAATAATCTGGAAAGCATCTATCCTATCGTAGCTAAAGGATTGATTGAGAGGCAAAGATTAGGAAAGGGACCTCTCGATATAATAATATGCGAAAACATACGAAACGCATCGCAAGTACTCAAGGATGGATTATTAAAGCATTTACCTGAAGATTATCCCCTCGAATCGATGGTCGGTCTTGTCGAGACAAGCATAGGTAAAATGGTTCCTATAATGACGGAAGAGCAGAAGAGAAGAGACCTGCTGCTCGTTTTTGCAGAAGCGTATAATAAGATAATTGTTGATAGAAAGGCCTTCAAGCTTGGATTCCCCAAAATCGAGGGCATAGAGCCGAAAGATAATATTGCAGCGTATGTTGACCGGAAGCTTTTCGTTCATAATATGGGGCATGCTGCTACTGCTTACTTGGGATACATCACTGATTCGAAAATGAAGTATATATGGCAAGCGATAGAAGACGAGCATATAAGAAGTACCGTTAAAAATGCGATGTGGGAGTCCGGGCGAAGTTTAATCAAGGAATACCCGAGGGAATTTAACAAACAAAACATGAGAGGATACATAGATGATTTAATCAAAAGATTCGACAACAGATTTCTCGGAGACACCCTTTACAGGGTAGGCAGAGATCTACCTCGCAAATTATCAAGAAACGACAGGCTTATAGGAGCACTACTTCTGGATCAGAAAAATTCCGTTCCGGCGCCTCGTACAACGATTGCGACTGTCGCGGCGATGTTCTTCCGTGCAAAGGATGAGAATGGGAATCTCTACTTTAAAGACAAGATCTTCGCTGAGGAGATCTATCCACGCGGAATAGATTACATTCTCAGGCGGATATGCGGATTAGATCCTGAGAAAGATCAGTTATTATTTCAAAGAATTAAGGAGACCTATAACTTACTAGTTGCGGATCCTAAGAATTGGATCGACATATCAAAAGTCTTTTAGAAAGTAACTGCTCATGTTGAAAAATAGATTTTTGAATTTGATTAACCATTAAGATTTAATCAAATTAATAACTAACGGGCTAATACCTGTAGATTAACTGCAGAAATTGAGGCAGAATTTATGAACCCCGACCGCTCAGACGCCTGTTCATTATTAATTGAGAAACTCCAGAGGAAACTTCATGAATTGAAAGAATATCGGAGGAGATTTGTTTGGCGTTTTCTCCAAGATGGATCTTCTAGAGCATACGAGGCTAATTTTGATGATTCTTCCTGGGAGGAAGTTAATTTACCGGTGACCTTCGACGCGAGAAAAGGCGACGGCTGGTTTAGATGTAAAGTCACAGTTCCTCAGGAGATCAATGGAATTGACGTCTCAGGGTCTACTGTAAAGATGTTTTCTTCGCCGATCTTAAGCAAAGCAGAAATCTTCGTTAATTCTAGAAAAGTTCTCAGCGCCGATTACTGGACGGAGCTCAGAGGGCCCAGAATAATTCTGAGCAGAAACGCGCAACCAATGGATGAGTATGTGATTGCTGTTCACATCTTTCAAAAATATGAGCCTGTGACTGTACCTTCCTTCGAGATTCGATTTGAAAAAGTAGAGAAGATGATATTTGAAATTGAATCGTTCATACAGGAGCTCAGGCTTGCAAGGATCTTAGATGAAAAGACAGCTGACATTGCATCTCGAAATTTTGATAAAGAGACAATCGATGGGGATCCATCTTCCCTTATTAAGGAGATCAATAAAGCAAGGACTCGGATGGCTAGGCTGAAGGGTGAGGTGAAACAATTCAAGGTTCATCTCGTGGCTCATGCTCATATTGACATGAATTGGCTCTGGCCATGGGAAGATACCGTTGCAACGGTGAAAGATACATTCAGCACGATGCTTAGATTCATGGAGGAATATCCAGAGTTCTGTTTCTCACAGAGCCAAGCAGCGGTTTACAGGATTGCTGAGGAAAAATTTCCAGAGATCTTTGAATCGATAAAAAATTATGTAGAAAAGGGAAGATGGGACGTAACGGCCTCGATGTGGGTTGAGTCGGATCTGAACATGGCTGGCACCGAGGCTCTGATCAGACAATTCCTCGAGGCTAAACGGTACATTAAGGAGAAGTTCAATTTTGAACCTGAGGTCTGCTGGGAGCCTGACACTTTCGGGCATGTGCGGACTTTACCTCAGATCATCAGAAAAACCGGCGGCAGATACTACTATTTTATGAGATGCGGTAAGGGAGAACCTCTTTTTTGGTGGGAATCTCCGGACGGGTCGAGGGTTCTGGCCTTCACAAGCATCTACAATAACTTTGTAACACCAAAGAACATAGTTGACCTTGTCATCGATCTTTACGAGAGATATGGTTTAAAGACGAGCATGTTCGTTTACGGCGTCGGTAATCATGGAGGAGGGGCGACCATAGAAGACATCCAAGCTGCGCTCAAAATTCGAGAGAAAGAATTGTTGCCCGACGTATTCTTCAGTACGACGCACAACTTCTTCAAGGAGGTTCTAAACGAGCTGGATGGCAAGAGAATTCCGGTTATCAATGATGAGCTCCAATTTATCTTTGATGGATGCTATACAACGCATAGTGACATTAAAAGATACAATAGGCTCTGCGAAAGGCTTCTCGTAGACGCCGAAAAGTTCGCTGCTTTTTCTGGGAACTATCCGCATGGCAGCATAAGGAAAGCGTGGCGTAACATGCTGTTTAATCAGTTTCATGATATATTGGATGGAAGCGGCACGTCCGAAGCATACATTTATCCTAAGAGACTAGCAGAAGAGTCCATGAAGATCGCACGTGATATCTTGAACTCTTCGATTCAAAGCATCGCGGATCAAATAAGATTCTCTAGATCAGAGATCGCCGTGGTAGTCTTTAATTCATTATCTTGGGATCGTGTTGACGTCGTAAAGGTGAAGGTTCCAAGCGAAAAAGTTCCACATAGACCAATGCTAATCTCATCTGATGGACGAGAGAAGGTGAAGGCTCAGTTTGATGGGAAAGAGCTAATTTTTGTCGCTAAGATACCTTCAATGGGTTATAAGACATACTATTTAGTTGAGGGGAAAGACGAGCATGGAGAATCTTCAACCGTCAAATGCGATGGTAATTCGATTGAAAATGAGTATTTCAAGCTTGAAATAGACAAAGACTCAGGGACAATAATTTCTTTATTAGACAAGGCTGAGAAGAGATTAGTCTTCAAAAAGGATAGATTTCCACAAACTAAGCCGATATTCAGCAACCTTTTCCAGGTATTATATGAGCTCCCTCATCCCATGTCTGCATGGGTCATAGGCGAAATATCTCGAACGGAGAATTTAATAAAGGGGGCAACTGTCGAACTCGTAGAAAGAGGCCCGGTCAGAGTAACAGTAAAGGTGGTTCATAAACCTCTCAATTCAAAAATTACTCAATACATTTCGCTTCACAAGGAAATCCCAAGAGTTGACTTTGACACGATCATCGATTGGAGAGAATCCTCAGATGATCGTACGGAAGCTCCAATGCTCAAGGTTTCATTTACTCCCATACTTAGAGATTCCAAGGTGATCTATGAGATTCCATTCGGCTATATTGAAAGGCCAGCTGACGGCACGGAGGTCCCAGCTCTCAGATGGATTGACCTTTCAGACGGAGAATACGGCGTGAGTCTTCTAAACAACTGCAAGTACGGCTTTGACGCTAAGGGCAATACGATTCGCATGACCCTCGTCAGAACTAGTTACAGTCCAGACCCTAAACCCGACATGGGAATCCATAGAGTAAAATACTCGCTTTATCCGCACATCGACAGCTGGAAGAAAGCGTTAACTTTCCGGAGAGGATACGAGATTAATCATCCATTAGAAGCATTTATCGTTATGAATCCTTCAGTCATCAATGGTTCCAAACCTGAAGAATTCAGCTTTCTAAGAGTTACTCCTGAAAACGTTGTCGTTTCCTGTGTTAAAATGGCTGAGGACTCCGGAGGCTTCATAGTTAGAATGTACGATGCGACAGGGGATGGGGCTGACGCTGAATTGACTATAAGCTTTAAAATCCGGAGGGCTTATGAGTCAGATCTGCTTGAAAGAAAAGTCAAGCCTATTGATGTAAGACAAGGCAAAATAAAAGTTCATCTCTCTCCCTTCGAAATAAAAACTATACGTATCGAAGAAGACTAGCGGGACATCACATCCTAAAGAGCATGTTTCATCTTTTCTTCTTTAAAATTCTTCTCTAATTGTAGGGCATCCAAGCCTGCCCCATAATAATCCTTAAAAATTTTTTTAGGCCGATAGCCATGCTTGAGGTATAATCTTTTCGCGGCGGCATTGTCTAAACGGACTTCTAGAAGACACTTCTCTGCCCCCTTATTGATAAAGATCTTCTCTAAGGCTTCGAGAAGCGCGGAGCCTATTCCCATTCTCCGAAATTTACGTTTCACATCAATCGTATAGACGTGACCAATGATCTTTTCTCTTAGGCCCTCAAGCAATCCGATTATGAAACCCACTATTTCACCGTTCACTAAAGCAACCAGCTTCACAAAACTAGACGATTTCAAGCAGTATTCCATTTGGGAATAGCTAAATGCATTTCCAGCGAAGCATTCGACTTCAATTTTATATATCTCATCAAGATCCGCTATAGTGGCTTCTCTAATTTCAGGTGAAAGTTTACGTTTTATCGAAGGAACACAAATATTTCACCCTCTTTCTTCTGCAGATACAACTCAGCTATCTTGTTTACGATATCATCGCCTAACCCCAGATAAAGAAGATGACTTCTACATCCCATCCTGCAGTCCGAAGATCCAAAATTGAAGATTGGGATGCTGGCTTCAAGTCTGCTCATTAAATACTGATTAATCTCGCATTCCCTTCTCTTTTCAGTGATCATAGCCAAGATGGCCTTAATCTTAACACCTTCACCGCATAGTAAATAGTCTATATGCCATCTTTTTCTCTTACTTTTCCTAAGATGCCTTGAGAGCCTTCCAGCGAGACTAGAGGACCCGCTTCCCAAAGCTGAACCTGTATATGCGTAATATCCTCTTTCAATCTTTCTCTTGCCGAGCCCTCCGATTTCCAACAGCATCGTTGAGGGCACAAAAATGACTAGGGTATAAACTCCTTTCGCTTCTTTAAGCTTTGACCCCTCGGAAATCTTGAGGGTTTTCACCCCAAGCTTCGACAGGCTCCCCATCCCGTTCAAAAGGGCTCCTCTCACTAACAGATTCTCATAACATTTTTAAAGACTGTTACCTCTTGCCTAAGATTGAAAGAGAAGATATTAAGAGATGTGAAATGAGTAAATGTAAATCGATCGCCAGCATGAAAACGACGAAAAACAAGAAAGTTAAGATAAAGCTCCTAGGATTTTTCGGAAAAGCCTATGGAAGCAGTAAGGTAACTCTTGAAATCGGTGAGGCCATAAAGATAAGAGAAGTAATCCGAAAATTGACGAGTTCCTCCGAGGATCTTAGACGCGTCCTCATCGATCCGGTGCTGGAAAGTCCACTTCCAAATGCTGTTATACTCCTTAACGGCAAGGATATCAGCGCTCTTAAGGGACTGGAGACCCTTGTGACGCATGGCGATGAATTAGTCCTAATACCCGTAATCCATGGAGGATAAAAGGCAGGAGCGTATCGTTTCCTTTTTGGTTTCGCTGAGTTTTTCACATGCCTCTTTAAGCTGACGGAAAGCCAAGGAAACGAGGAGGAACGTATCGAATTTTGTACACTTTCTCAAAAGAAAAAGATACTCTCATGATCTCTTTAAGGATGTGGGATATGACACATTACAAACAACATTTTATTAGTCTAATCCCATTTTAGATGAGACGGGGTCAGATTTGCGGTTGTCAGCGAAGCATAGCCTATGCAAAGTATTAAGCTTGATAATTCTAGTAGCTATGGGTGTTTCTAGCCTCTCAAATGTCGTAGCTACGGACTCCGATTTTCACGTTGACTCCGTTATTCTCACATTATATCGGGATGGATGGGTACACGTTACTCAGGTTATACATGTCAATGAGACGATTTCTCAGATAACGTTAACTCTTCTATCAACCTCAGTCGATAACATTCTGGTTATCGATGAGAATGAGACTATTCTTGACTACGAGATAAACGGATTGAACATCACGATTTTCACTTTAGGAGCCACAAAAGCAACGTTGGAATACGACACAGCCGCGATAACAAGCATGGAAGCCGGGGTCTGGACTCTCTCCCTTAAAAGCCCCTATAACTTAACGGTTATACTTCCTGAAGATGCAGAGGTAATTTTCCTCAACGATGTGCCGAATTCTATAGATATGGAAGGAAATAAGATAACGCTTTCACTGTTTCCAGGCGAATGGGAGATCAGCTATATGCTTCCAGTAACTCCGCTGGTGAATTTCAAGGTCACCAATCTTCAGATCTCCCCATCTGAGGTTAATCCAGGCCAAGAAGTTACAGTCACGGTTCTCATTACAAACATTGGTAGAGAAGCAGGCTCCTACGACGTGGTTCTTAAGGTTAATGGATCCGAGGAGGCCGCAAAGACCGTCATGCTCAGCGAAGGAGAATCGACTGAAGTAAAGTTCACAATCTCAAAGGAGACCGCGGGAACATATAATGTTGAGATTGCTGGTCTAAAGGGCAAGTTTAAAGTCAGAAAACTTCCTATAACTGGAATTCCAATAGAATACGTGGTTTTTCCGATCGTCATCTTAACGGTTGCTCCTCTTCTTATATATGCTTGGCGGAGAAGGAAGCCTAACATCAAAAAGATACTTGAAGAGCATCCCTACCTGAGACAGGAAGAGAAAGATGTACTGATTTTTTTAGCTGAAAACAACGGTAAAGCCTTCGAATCTGAGATAAGGAAGAGATTCCCGGAGATCCCCAGAACATCCCTCTGGAGACTCATCAGGAGATTAGAGAGAGAAGAAATAGTGAAAATTCGCAAAGTCGGGCTGGGAAATATTGTGGAGCTAAACAAGTAAGTATAGAAGGGTTTCA
>CAZCXS010000005.1:0-12652 GCA_964502685.1 uncultured Candidatus Bathyarchaeia archaeon | reverse complement strand
TTCCCTCCTCATTCTCAAGCCACACCTTGAAGGCGGGTTTAATCTTCTTCGTTGAGATCTCACCTCAGCCTCCTAGAGACATGAGTCGCCGTTGCCTTGAATGACGCGTAGACCTTATCACCAGGCTTTAGACTCATCTCATCGACTGACTGCTTTGTTATAAAGACCTTTAACCCATTATCGAGCTCCACATTCATAATAGGGCCCAGATTAGTCAATCTTACTACTTCCCCCTTGAAGACGTTCCTCGCGCTGCTCTTAAAGGGGGTCTTCGAAAGGATAATGTTTTCAGGGCGGATAAAGATGTCCACTTCGCCTTCCCTGATCTCCGTGACGGCGTAAACCTCATGTCCCTCTACGTCTATAATCGCGATTCCTTCCTTATTTGATTTAATCCTCCCCTTGAGGATGTTCTCGACGCCTACGAATCTCGCCACATTCTCGTTTAGAGGCTGACTGAAGAGATTTTCCGGACTGCCCACTTGAATGATCTCACCATTCATGATTAAACCTATTCTATCCGCAAGGAGCATAGCTTCCGTTTGATTATGCGTAACATGAAGAGTCGTTACATTCTGCGTTTCATGTATCCTTTTAAGCTCCTCCCTCAAAACATTCTGAGTCTCCGGGTCAAGAGCACTTAAAGGCTCGTCTAACAGGAGGATCTCAGGTTTCACAGCTAAGGCCCTAGCGAGGGAGACCCTCTGCTGCTCTCCCCCTGAGAGGCTGGAAGGATACCTCCCAGCCAGATGAGAGATCCCCATAAGACGCATCATCTCATTAACCCTCATCTCAATCTTGTCTTTTGGGAATCCGCGGACCTTTAATCCGAAGGATATGTTCTCCTCAACGGTCATGTGGGGAAAGAGGGAATAATCCTGATAGACGAAGCCGACCTGGCGCTTTTCCGGAGGCATGTGAGTGACGTCTATGCCGTTTAATATTATACGTCCCTCATCGGGAAGGTGGAAGCCGGCGATCAGCTCGAGCAGAAGAGTCTTTCCCGCGCCTGTTGGACCTAAGAGTACGAAGTATTCGTTTTTCTCGATTCTAAGGGAAACATCTCTAATCGAGAAGCCCTCAACCCTGTATGTTAAGTTCTTAAGGATTATCGTTGCGACTGCTCCCACCTTTTAGTTATCATACGTAACACTATGAAGATCGTAAAGCAGATCAACATCAAGAATACAGCTACCGGCCGGGAGCCCCGAAGCCCATGCGTTGTGAACCTGTAATATATCAGCGTAGGCGCGACCATAGGATAAAAGGCTATGAAGATTATAGCTCCAAACTCGCTTATCCCCCTAGCCCAAGCCATCAAGGCGCCGGAGAAGAGATGACGAACTGCGAGAGGAAGAGAGATTTTAAAGAAAGTCTTCAACGGCCCCGCGCCTAGAGCCCTCGCCACGTATTCCAGATGGGGATTAACGCTTTGAAAGCCCTCTCTAGCGGCGTTCAAGTATAACGGAGCGCTCACAAAAAGCATCGCGGCGACTATGCCCCAGAGGGACTCCTCGAAGATTATTCCGAGATTCTCGAAGGCGGATCCAACTATCCCTCTACGCATGAGTAAAGCGTACAGTGCGATCCCAGCGACGCTGTGAGGTATGATCACGGGCACATCTATGATTGATTCTATGAGGCTCTTCGCTGGAAAACGATGTCTAGCAAGCACGTAAGCTAAAGGCGTCCCTAAGATCACGGTTATTAAGGTCGCGAGGAAGGATGCATACAATGTGAGCCCTACAGATCTGAGCACCGCATCATCCGATAAGACATTTACGAGGTCTTGAGGATTCAGGATTATCTGTTGAAATAGCATATTAAAGAGGACCGCTATAAGGAAAGAAACCACGATTGAGCCTACTACTGAGAAGATAACAGAGAGATAATTCCGCTCCATCCACACTAGAATCTTTTTTCCCTTCATCGTTAATCACCCTCCTCTCTGCAGTATGGTTTAAGAATTCCCGGAACCTTATTGAGATCATTCGCCACCGCCGGCGTTATCGGAGGCTGCCCCATCTCTCTGAAGATTTCTTGACCAGTCTCATCTATCATGTACTTAATGAAGAGCTCGGCCAGCTCAGGATGAGGCGCATTCTTAGGTATGGTCACTCCATAATGAATAGGCATAGCCGTTAAATTCCCCTTAAGTATCTCAGCTCTCATTCTGTTATAGATCTCTATGCATCTCTGCTTCTCGCTGCTTAGATCGATAGATTCAGGCAGCTCCACGTATCTCAGATGATGCTGTATAGCGACGCTGAGATATTCGAAGGCATAGTCCAGCCCGCCTGACTCCAATAATGCGATAAGCTCAACCGACTTGTCTCTGACGATAAGACGGACCGCATTGGGTTCAATATTTTCTGGAGCTCTATATACGTAGATGTTTGATTCCTCAGTCATCGTAATCGCGGAGTTTGCTTCCACAAGATCCTCAAAGATATCATCGTCTTCGTACTCAAGCTCAGCCAGCTGTATAACCCAGAGCGCACGATAACCGCAAGGATCCATGTTCGGATTGGCGAAACCCCATCGCACATCTGATCTTCTCAGAATCTTGAACCAGTTTGTCGAATTAATCTCATCCGCATACTTGCTCTTGTCAGTGTAGGCTAGGACAATCCTGTTCTTGGCGAATCTTAGGTACCAATCAGCATATTCCGGCATCATCATCTTCGGTATTAACGTAAAGTCGGCGACCGCAAGCACATCGGCTTCTTTCCTCAGATCGATGATTTTACGAACGCACTGCACACTTCCAGCAGGCTCTAGTTGAACCTCAACTTTATAGACAGCTAAGCTTCCAGAAGGCCTATACGATGAGAAATCTCTTTCAAATCTAGCTTTGACCCTTTCTAACGGTAAAGTTAGGCTTCCAGCACAGAATACTTTTAATACGATAGTGTTCTTCCAAAAGGCCCCCGTGTAAACGCCTCCCATGATAATTATTGAGATCGTGAGAATGACGTAAAGCATGTACGTGGTTTCCTTCCTCAAAGAATCGCACCCTTTATGCTCATCTAAGCATATCGACCCATAATACCCGTAGAAAATATAAGCCTTACGGCACACAGCAAAAGTTCCATCACCATTTTTTACTTTGCAGACTCCATTCACTTTAAAGGCTACTAACATGTAAGAATCCGAAAAAGAAGACTCATGTTAAATTAGAAGAAGCCGAGGCCGCCATGAAAAGGCCGGAAGGAATAGCTGATAGAACTTTCAAAAAAATGAGGGAGATAATCCGGTCTGAAAGATAAAGACAGCTCTCCTTAAGGCCCTTAACAGCGCATACAGAGCAAGACCATTATTCTTTAAGTTCATCTACGTTCTCTTTCACTTTTTCGAAAGCAGCCACTATGTCATCCATATCCTCCCTAGACCCTAGAAGCACATATTGTGGAAGCCATAAGCCCTCAGTGTAGCAGGCCCTCTCAGCAACAGGCAATCTCACCCTCGAGTAGTCCATTGATTTACCGTAGTAGGGGCAGGAGAGCGGGCATCTCTTGAAGTAATCCAGGTAGGGCTCTTTGTACAGAGGCCTGGAGTAACCGACGCTGACCGGGATTCCCTCAGCCTGTAAGGCTTCAGCGAAGGTGGCCTTAGAGATCCCTCCGAATGCTTCGGGATTAAACCTGAAGATGTAGAGGTGATAGGCGTTCCTAGTTATGCGTTCATCATCCTTTAGGGGCTTTATTCCATCTATTCTGGCAAGATTACTATCCAGATATCGAGCATTACTCATACGTCTCTCCGTCTGCTCGTCGAACCTCTCCATCTGAGCTAGGAGTATCGCCGCCTGGAACTCCGTCATCCGATAGTTCCCCCCTGGAAGGTGATGTTCATACCAGGGACCCTTCAGAAGCCTACCGCAATTATGAAGGGACCAAGCCTTGACGTAAAGGTCATCGTCATTAGTCACTATAATACCGCCTTCGCCGCTCGTTATGTTCTTGCTGGACTGGAAGCTGAAGGTCCCAATATCACCTATCGCCCCCACTCTTCTCCCCCTCCACTCAGATCCCCATGCTTGGCAGGCATCCTCCAAGATATACAGATCGTATTTCTCTGCGATAGATAGGAGAGCATCCATATCAGCGGGTCTACCAGATATATGAACCGGCAGGATTGCCTTTGTTCTTTCCGAGATCACGGCTTCCACGCTCTTCGGGTCGATAGTATACGTCTCCGGATCTATATCGGCAAATACCGGAATCGCATTGACGTAGAATACGGCCGTAACAGTAGCCATGAAAGTGTAGGGTGGAACTATAACCTCATCACCGCAACCGACTTCAAGAGCCCTCAACGAAACCTCTAGAGCTGCAGTCCCGTTCGTCACCGCCACGCCGTATTTCGCATGCTGATAGGATGCAAACTTTTCTTCAAACTCTTTTTTGCGTGAGCCTCCGATGCCCCAGAGGCCGCTCTCTAAAACGCTTCTCAGAGCTTCATACTCCCTTTCATCGAAGATCGGCCATTTAGGGAAGGGGCGGGTTCTAACAGGTTCGCCTCCCTTCAGAGCGAGTTTAGCCAGAATAAACCCTCCTTCATGGACATCTTCATAATCCTCTTCGTTCCTATAATGTTCCTATAATTAAAGATTTAGCGCCGAGAACCCTTTTATGAGTGAAGCGGAAAATTGACGCTTGCTTCATAAACCAAGTTAAGCTCTCAGCGCCTTCAAGACCTCTAGGGATTTGTTCAGAAGAATCTGATAGGCTTCAGGTTCAAGGAAGCTCCATCTAGCCAGTCTTGTCTCATATCCGCCTAGATCAAAGTCTTCAGCTGGAGCTATATAGCCCAAATAATCATTTCCATAGCCTAGAATGAACGTCTTGGCGAATGGAGAGAACTCTTTTATAGACAAGCCTAGGCTCACTAGAGCCTCACCGGGTAAAGCAACCATCGCCGTATCGTCCACAGCTAAGGCTTGGATTTCGCTCCTCACTGAACCTTTAAACCCGATCAGAGATAACAGATACTCTTCTCTTGCATAAAGCAGGTCTATATCTAAAGGGCTCGAGGCCTTCGCTTCGGCTATCCTGAGGTTTCTTTCAGCCTCCTCTTTAGGAGGAATCTCTCTCACAGGTAAATCCACTGTTAAACTTGCTGCTTTAAACCTTTCAGGCTTTTTCGGTTCAAGCTCCTCATACACTTTCAGAGCCTCAGCGGCTATGATGGATCCTATTCTCTCAGCGTCTCTGAAAGTTCCGGCACAAACGTAACCTTTGGAAGTCACGGGGTTTATATCTCCGCAAGCTCCGTTGAAGAATAAAGCTTTCAACTGTTTACCTCTAATCCTCATAAATTTCTCGAAGTTCCTAACGGCGAAGCCCGGATAATCAGCGGAGATAAGGAGATTATCTGGTCCCAAAACCACGGGGTGACATGCACAGTTTATAAGAGCAGCGAGAGGTTGCTTAGAAGATTTATCCACCCTTAAAAGGTTTAACTGGGGATCTATGGGGCCGTCTCTCCTACGTCTATTAAAACCTATATGAACCTCGCCTATACCTGAGGCTACTGAAGCCTCATCCATAGAATTGTAGGCAGCTACCGCGCAGCCGGCTATTTTTCGCTTTAAGACTTCTTTCCACGCTTCATCTACTTCTTCTTTAAAGGGTATCACCATGTCTGGTCCTGAATGGGTATGAGTCGCCGCTATTAAAACCCGATCTTCTTCGAGACCTGTACTATCCCTTATCAGTTTCCTAGAATCTCTGACTATTTCGCTATTAACAGCTAAAAGATCACAGGAAACCAGGACAGCGGCTTCTCCGTTCATCTCAAAGGATAGACTTCTAACCTTAAGATCGTCATGAATTCCCAGAGAAGGTTTAAGTCTAGCTGCGAATCCCCCGAGATAAACACCTATGGGAGGAGTTATCACCGCTTCTGAGAAGCCCGCTCTAAAAGTCTCACCCAAACGGTATCGCTCCTCTAACTTGTTCTCAACAGCCTCTCAGCATTTTTGTGTGTTATACTCTTAAAAGTCCTGTCTTTCAGTTCTAAGGCCTCAAGCAGCTTCAGGTGGAGCCTGTCAACCCCATACTGCCCTCCACGATTATCGATGCATGGAAAATCGGTTCCATACAGAATTTTAAACCTATGCCTTTCTAAGAATTCCCTAGCGTAATTTTTGTCTCTTTGAAGAGCATTGAGGCCTGAAGTAGCTGAGATATCCGCATAAACATTCCCATACTCCAGAAGAATCCTATTCACAAGCCCATGAGGTTTTATAGGGCCCTTAGGATAAGGCTCTGAACCTGGATCCGCGGATATGTGACGCCACCATCCAGGCCCATGCATTATGAAGATCGTTTTAGAGTATTCAGCAGCCAATTTTGGAAAGGCCCTTTCAAACCCATAATTATGAGCCGCATCCACATGCATCAAGATTGGAATGCCGATCTCCCCGCATGCCTCGTAGATTTTTAGGGATCCAGGGTGATTTATGGGAAGTCTCACTTTATGTTCGCCGTACCCCGCGGCTCCTCTGGAAACGTAATCCTCTAAGAGATCCGATTTTCCAGTTTCCTCCGGATTCAAGCAGCAGAAGGGAATGAGCTCTCGGTGGAATCGGCAGATTCTTAAAACTCTCATGGATGGGTATATGTATTCTCCTAATTCAGCGTCGACATGGGGAGTAGGCAGCACCACGGCTCTCTCTATGCCTACGTCAGCTAGGTAGCTCAACAAGTCTCTCTCAGATACGAAGACTACTCCCTTTAAGCCTTTATGCCAAGATTTAACGCCTCCTATATGAGTGTGAAAATCTATCATCCCGTTTCCCCTAAACCCCAATTAAATCATCCTCTAAAAGCCACCGTTTTTTAATGTTACAATGGCTCGGAAAACTCAACCTTCACCCTCGTTTACTTAATCTTCTCTAGAAACCTTTTGCATCCCAGATTAAGAAGCCCCAGATCCACTCCGATGTTGATGAACCTGAAGCCGTCTTCTATGAGTTTATTGACGTACTCCACGCCGAACCTTTCCACCCCTGCCCCAGCGGCTATTCCAGGCGCAACCCCAGCATCCTCGCATGCCTCAACCAGTCTCTCCATGGCTCTGATCACTTTTGGATGAAAGAACTGCCCTATCAGCCCCATAGAGGCGGAGAGATCTCCTGGACCTAGCCATGTAGCATCTACGCCATCCACCGAGACTATCTCCTCAATCCTACGGATGGCTTCTTCCCTCTCTATCTGAATGGCGATCAGGATCTCCTCGTCTGCAATTTCGATGTACTCTTCCCATGTGATCCCCCAAGCCTTAGCTGCTCTTCCAGGTCCAAACCCTCTTAGTCCCTTCGGTGGGTACCTGCTATAGCGTACGGCTCTCTCCGCATCTTCTTTGCTGGAGACCCATGGGATGATTATTCCGAAGGTCCCCGTGTCCAGCGCCCTCTTAATGGCGTTCATGTCATTCCAGACTACTCTTATGATCGGGCTTGCAGTTGAACCGCTTGTACGTTGAATCATCTCATTAACCGTCTCTATGCTCCAGGGACCGTGCTCCGTGTCGTACAGGACCCAGTCGAACCCGGAATCAGATATTGTTCTTATTAGCTCCGGATTCATCACCGAAAGCGAAACGCCTAAAGCCGGCTTCCCAGCCTTCAACTTCGCCTTAACGTGATTCATCAAATCAACCTTCTCCAAGATTCAGAGCGAACCTTAAATGGGTCAATCACAACTCCTATTTATGTTCCTATCTTTTCCAAGAGGTTTCAGTTAAGCTCTACGCTTAATCTTGCCTATCAGAAAGCGATCCAATCTATCATATAGGAATTTGACCAAGGATTCTTCGAATCTGTTATATCGTGAGAACCCGAAATATTGAGGTATATCTCTGATAAGACCTGGAGGCCTGCTGGATGGGTAATCTGGCGGAACGCGCCATCATAATCGGCATGGACGGCGCGGGGATGGAGCTCGTTAAGAACATGGCTGACTGGGGACATGCGCCTAATATGGCTAAGCTCATGGAGGAAGGGGTCTACGCTTACATGATCGGCGTTATGCCGACGCTTACCCCTCCGGGATGGACCTCGCTGACCACGGGAACATGGCCTGGAACACATAGGGTTATGGACTTCAATATTTATGCTCCTGGAAGACGACTCGATGATCCTGTATGGGGAATAAACACGAAGCTTTGCAAGGCTGAGTACATCTGGAACCTAGCGGAGAAGGCGGGGAAATACCCAATCCTAGTGAAGTGGGAAATCTCTTGGCCGCCGACGATTAAGAAGGGAGTTCAAGTTGAAGGAACAGGCCCCGGAGTCTCAAATTACCATCAGATAGCAGGATATCACCTATTCGTCGCAGGGAAATGGAAGCCCAGAACCATAGGCGGCTACAGGGATTCGGAAGAGGTGGATCCAAGTACTCTTCAGGAGGCTGGAGCAGTAGATCCGGTTAAACTTGAACCGGCATCAGAGGGAGAATGGATGAACCTACCAGTCTCAGATCCTCCCTGCCTAGAAGTTGAATTAGTCATTAGACCGCTTAAACGCGGCAGACCAAACATGCTGAGGGGAAAACGAGGAACCCCCAAGATCTATTATGGGCTTATCTACGCCTCAAGCGATGACGGCTATGATAGGGTGAGAATCTGCAGGAGCAGAGATGGCGAGGACAAGATTGTTGAGCTTCGCGTGGGAGAATTCAGTGAGTGGTGGCTTGACTCATTCGAGATCGACGGCGTTTCCGTTGAAGGATACGTCCGGATGAAGCTCATATCCCTCTCGCCGAACGCGGATGTCTTTGAACTCTTTGTGCCGCAGATCTGGCCGACTAGGGGCTATACTTTTCCGGAAGAAGTGGCTGAGGAGATCGAGAAAAGGGTAGGGCCATTTCTGCAGAATCCGGCACGCGACGCCATCGGCCTAATAGATGATGATACATACTTTGAGCTGCTTGAGTATCATCATGAATGCTTAGCTAATGTCGCCAGGTATCTCGCGGAGACGCGGCCTTGGCATCTGCTTATGGTTGAGACCCACGCGCCTGACTATACGAATCACTCTTTCCTCTCTCTTGCAGATGAGGCTAGCGGCGCATCTGAGGAGACTATGGCTAGATGTAGGAGAGGTGTTGAGCGCACCTACGAGTCTATAGACAGGATGGTCGGAAAACTCATGGATCTTATGGATGACAAGACCGTAATCTTGCTTTGCTCAGATCACGGAGGCACACCGAACAAGTTTAGAGCCGTTCAAGTCGCTGAGGTACTTGAAGAAGCCGGCTTCCTCGTTTACCGTAGAGGCAAGCATGGCGAAAAGGAGATTGATTGGTCGAGGACAAAAGCGGCGCCCGTCGGGGTCTCCCACATCTTTATCAACCTGAAGGGACGTGAACCAACTGGCATAGTTCCCCCTGAGGAATATGAGGAGACGAGACATCAGATAATCGAAGCCTTATACGATTATAGAGATCCAGAGACGAGGAGAAAGCCCTTCGCCTTAGCTTTAACACGGGAGGATGCTGAGATGCTTAATCTCAAGGGCGAATTGGTTGGAGATGTGGTTTACGCTCTTCGACCGGAATTCGATGGAGCTCACGGCCGTCAACTTCCAACAGCAACTTTGGGAATCAGCGGGCAGCATTCCACCTTCATAATGGCCGGGGCTGGGGTTAGACGTGCAGGACTACTTAAGACTAGGGTGCAAGTTGTAGACGTCATGCCGACGCTTTGCTATTTGCTGGGAATCCCGATACCTAGAAACGTCGAGGGGAGAGTCATATACGAGGCGCTTACCGAAATTTAAACCTAAACCTAGAAGATTCGATCCGACGTTGGTGCCGCCTTAGAGCAGGTTCTGCTAATAATCTTTTTATGAATAGCTGAGAAATATGATTCGATATCAGACCGCGAGGAGATAATCAGGTTGATAACTATTTCTGAGTATGATGTTATCGTTGCAGGTGGAGGTACAGCGGGAGTAGCAGCTGCGGTTGCTGCGGCGCGTAATGGTGTTGATACCATTCTGATTGAGAAGTACGGTTTCTTAGGAGGAACAATGACCGCTGGTCTGGTTAATCCCTTTATGACCTTCCATGCAGGTAAGGAGCAGATCATAAAAGGAATCTTTCAGGAAATCATAGACCGTTTAAAGGATATGAATGGCTATGACGAGAAGACTAAGGCTTTTGACAATGAGGCAATGAAGATTGTCGCCGACGAGATGGTGAAGGAGGCGGGCGTAAAACTTTTGCTGCACACGTACATCAGCGACGCCCTCGTAACGAAGAGAAATGCGATAAGAGGCGTGGAGGCGTATAACAAGTCTGGCAGACAGGTTATCCTAGGCAAAGTTACGGTGGATGCCACTGGAGACGGCGACGTAGCAGTCATGGCTGGAGCTCCATATGAGAAAGGCAGAGAGAAAGACGGATTAACTCAGCCTATGACTCTAAACTTCAGAATGGGAGGCGTTGACGTTGAGAGAATGCCCTCAAGAGACGAGATTAACAGACTCTTCGAAGAGGCGAAAGCTAAAGGCGAGATAAAGATTCCTAGGGAAAATGTTCTGTACTTCCCCACAACCAGGAAAGATGAGATCCACTTCAATACCACAAGAGTCGTCAAGGTGGATGGAACCAAGGCTGAGGACCTAACCTATGCGGAGACCGAAGGCAGAAGGCAAATGGCTGAGCTAATAAAATTTCTGAAGGAGAAGGTTCCAGGCTTCGAGAATGCATATTTGCTGATGTCCGGCGTTCAGATAGGTGTCCGCGAAACACGAAGGATAATCGGAGAGTACATACTAACAGGAGAGGACATAGTAAAAGCCAGAAAGTTCAAGGACGTGATTGCAAGAGGATCATACCCCATAGACATACATAGCCCTACAGGTGAGGGAACCATTATAAAAAGACCGCCTCCCGGCGAATCCTATGATATTCCATACAGATGCATCGTGCCAAAGAAGGTTGAAAACCTTCTCGTCGCTGGAAGATGCATCTCAAGCACCCATGAAGCTCAAGCCGCTATAAGGGTAATACCCATAGTCGTAGCCATCGGTCAGGCAGCCGGCACCGCGGCGGCTTTAGCGGTGAGGCTTAACATCTCCCCCAGGGAAATGGATGTTCCGTTGCTTCAGAGAACCTTAAAGGAGCAGGGAGCTATCTTGAGATGATGGTTAACGCTGAAATTTCCACATTTGCCTTTCTGAAGCTCTTATTAGTCTTGACATTGAAGAGAAGATCAATGGCCCTTCACAATTAGTGATTAATAGAACCCTCAGTCTCCTCCGGTATTAGATCATTTGCTAAGTGAAAAGGGTTCAATATGCTCTTTGCGTGTTGATTTTATCTGAGTTAAATAATATTTGCAGAAAGAGTTATTGACTTACGCCTTTTTTATTCTCCTCGTATAATCTCTATTTCGCTTATCGAGTCGACGTACTTCTTATACCACGGTGTAGCCTTCTCATCAACTATGTCTACTAGTTCGTTAAGCCGCTTGACCCCCGTCGTAAGCAGAAACTCGTCCATATCCTCTCTCCCGACAGCCTCCTTCCATATAGCCCGCCCGCAGAGGAAACCAGAAGCGCCGTTATCCACAGCATACTTAAGATTCTCTTTGAACTCTTCATAGTCAACCCCTGCGCTGAGAATCACCCATGGGATCTGGCTGGCTTCATCAAGCTCTTTGCATGCTTCAGATGGGTCTTGTCCAAGTTCCTCAGCGTACTTTAAGTTAAGCGGAAACTCAGCTTTGAGGACATCTACGCAATATTCCGGCTTCGTTAACTCCCTAGCTGTCTCAATGACGATCTGGGGTTTAATCTCGGAGAATTCCTTTGGATTGCGCTTTTTATGGGGGCCGTCTTGAAGGGAATGTGAAACAGGCTCGAGAAGAAAGGCTATGTCATACTTTTCGCACGCTCGTCCTACCGCCTTAACCATAGACTCCTGATATTTGCTGGTGGGGCTGTCTGGACGGTAATAAACCAGCATCTTAACAGCGGAGGCTCCCCTATTCTTAATCTTCAGCACGGCCTCCTCTACTTCTAATCCTCCGAAGATTTGGACTTGAGGCGCGAATTCTCCTTTACCGCCATACCCGCTTGCCTCAACGCTCATTAATACGCCTACATCAGCTCGGATATCGCAAGACTTTAGGAAATCCTGTTCATAGGAGTATTCTGGATCCACAAGTATACCGCTTGCCCTTCCTGAGCTCTTCTTGCCTACAAGGTTCTTTATCAGAGCCATCTTAACCTTCTTCATCTGCTCAGGTGTGACGCTGTCAGGATTCTGGGGATTTATCATCCTTTTAAGAGAGCCTCTCTGATCCGTCGCCACCATTGTGAATTGATCTTGAGAATTAGAGATGTGCATCAGGCCTTCGAATTTTCCATTAGTCATAACCCCGTTCTTTCTCATTTAGATGCACCTCTGCCGACCGGATGCAAGATTAACAGATTCATTCTTACATTTAAATGTTTAGAACGGAGGGAAAAGACTGCAAGACTTGTTCCAAAAAAAGCATTGCCTCTTTTTATAATCTAAAAGCGGTTGAGATTTACGGCGGTTCCGGATAATATAAGAAGGGTTCAACTAGAAAGGTCCTTATTATAAGGTGTTCTCAATCCTTACACTTCGTTCCCATATTTCTTTTCGGGCGA
>CAZCXS010000004.1:0-12925 GCA_964502685.1 uncultured Candidatus Bathyarchaeia archaeon | reverse complement strand
CTTAAGTCTCAGCTGGAATCTTACTGTGTCACCTGGCTTGGCGGTCTTTCCTGGAAACTGGCAGAAAAGTATAGATTCGCTTGGCGGTTCAATATCGATTGTAAACTTCAAAGTTGAGTTTATGTTTCCAGCAGCAGTCAATGTAATGTTGTTACGCCCAGTAGCATTCATGGGAACCGTGACTTCTAGCTGCAAGCTTAAGCTTGTGCCTGATGATAGCTCGGCTTCTCTGATTTCGCGGCCGGCTTGATCGAGAACCCGTACAGACCAGTCTTTAGGACCGGATATCGAGAATTCTATCCTCTCTGATTCTCCGCCAATATTACTCATTAAGAATGGAAGTAGCAGCTTATCTCCTGGGTTTGCTGCTAAACTCAAAATGGAGGAGGAGAGCCTTACAGATTTAAGCAGAGTTATATCGCCGAGCGGGACCTCTCCGGCTCCATATGTCTTTACGGTGATGCTTCTGGTTACAGCAACATGTCCTTCCTTTGAGAAGCGGAGAGTATATTTCTTCCCAACCGTCAGGTCAATGGCGAAGGAACCGTCAGAGGATGTGGTGAAGCTCCCAAAGGGGACTTCAACATCGTATCTCTCATCGAGAGCGTAGACCTTGATTTCAACATCCTTTATTCCCTGGCCATCTTCGTCTATGATCTTACCGGTAACGGTCACTGCAAGAGCATAGACCGGAGCCGTCCCCAAATAGGATGAAAGAAGAATCATGAGACAAGCGGCTAGGATCACTAGGCTATTCATTCTACTATTACTCAAGCCCTCTACCTCGAACCTCTCAACCTTCCTCACACTATTTAAAAATTTTTCAAAATTAATCCAAAATCTCTTCGTAATTCATCATCGGGAAGAGCCTGATTGCGCGCTTTGGGATTATTATTTGAAGCTGAGGAATAGCAGTATGGAAAGCGCTATGCATGCGAAAAGATCCGGGAGCATCGCGAAGGGTCCGAGACCGAAGGCACGGAATCCGAAAATCCAGTGAATAATCGGATTAGAGGTAAGAGTATAAAAAAGCAGGAGGAGGGAGAATATTATCAGCCTGACTGTAAATTCCGACCTTGTTTTACGGTAAATCTCAATATACGTGAATAGCAGAATCGTCACAAGCGCTATATTCACCGTGGAGACGACTGTTTTGATCGTGTAGAACAATTCTATATCGATGCGATGACGAGGCTTAATGTTCCATTCGCTCAGCTTCGCATCTACAGCAGCCTTAATCTCCCTCCAGCTAGCTCCGCTCTTTCTCATCTCATCTACTAGCTGCTGAATTTCCTTTATCTGCTCGTCAGTGAGATTCCAGCGTTCCTTCACTTGACGTTCCAGCGGGGAGCCCATCGGCTTCCTCGTCGCCCAAAAAGTTGCAAGTAGGGCTGCCGCTATCAAAACTGCAAGTATAATCAGCGCTTTCTTCTTCTCGCCGCGCATTTCACCTTTCATTTCTTTCCCTTCCTTTTCTCTTTTTTCCAAAATTTTTCCCAAATCTCCTCGAACAGCTCATAATTTTCTTCAACTTGCGGAGAAAGGAAATACGTGACGCCGTACCTGTCCCCGGCGGATACGATTATCCTGTTCTTCTCGAGGACCTTTAGGTGATGCCTTATTGTTCTATAATCCATCTCAAGCAGATTCGCCAACTGATTAGCATTCTGCGGAGTCTCTTTCAGAGCCATGATGATCTTGGCGCGGGTGGCCCCTCCTCTAGTCCCTGCGATGAGCCATCCAAGCACATATCTCAATGAGCGATAAGACATCTACGTAGCTCCGAATGCTTAAGTGAGGGTTCCTTCCTCGATTTCTCACAAACCCATTTAGAGATAAAGTAATAATAAATCTGTCCCGTCATGCAGGTGAAGAACAAGATAAACCTGGATAAAACTGAGCATCCAATCCAGGCTATCGGTTTGGCAGTAATCTTTCTTGCCTGAAAAATCTTTAAAGGACGCGTATTTTTCAGGTTCTGTGAGGTTATTCTTCCGGAAGAATGAGTTATGTCCTTTTCAGTGCCGCCTCGGATTGTATGCGACAGATTTATATATTTTTCCTAGTCACCTTGAAGTTGTGAATGTCCATTGAGATTCGGATTGCCTAGGGTACCTATCGTAATTTTCCTCTTCGCAATTATTCTTTCTCAGGTCTTGGGGCTCGCTATCATTTACTCAACTGTCGAGGCTCATAGAAAGGGAGAATACCTGCATTTAGAAAATGAGGTTTTGGAAGTTAATTTCCCATTAAACTGGTTCATCTTCTTTTGGGAGGAGAAAAATGAGACGACGAGCGGAAAAACTTTCAGGATGGTGATGTTCGGATCTAACGTCTTCTCAGTGATCGCGATCCAAATACTCGATGAAAAGGCCACGAGACAGTTTATCATAGAGAATAATCTCAGCGATATCTCCCTAGCTTCATCTCTAGAAGCCCAGCGGTTTTATCAGATGATCCGTAAGGAAAACGAGAATGCTTCGATAACCTCCGAAGAGAACGGCACCTTAAATGTGGGTGTATCAAAGGATCCCGCTAGCTATACGAATATTCTCATAGAGAACGGCTATAAAATTGGAGGTTCATTTTTGAATGTGAGCTATACGGTTATTTCCTACGTGAAGGGGGATAATCTCGTCGAAATAATCTTCTGGGGGAAGAAGGAGGACTGCGAGAAGACTTCAAAGATATTTGAGGAGATATTAAGCACAGCGGTGGTGAAGAGTTATGGCTCAGAATGAGGAAATAATGAGGATGGATCTTTTAAACAGCATACTAGGCGGAATTATCTGTTTCATAGCGGCCTTCCTTCTGTCAGACCTGGTTGAATCTCTTCTCCCGCAGCTTCTAGTCTATCTCGGCGTTATAGGTGTTATAGCATTTGATTCTTTCAGAATAGCCAGAGCAATCATGATCTTCGGAGCTGCCCACTTACCCTGCGGATTTTTAGGCGGGCTCTATACGGGTTACAAATCTGAAGGAAGACTAAACGTTCTTCTCCTCATTACGGCAATTGTAGGCTTCGTTCCATTGATATTTCTATGGTTCTTCTTAGGACGTTTATCCTTACCAATACCTTCTATGGATCTCTTTATACCCGCGTTGGCGGGGAATTTTACGGGAGTCTACCTCGGAGGATATACAGTCAACTGGCCGCCTAGAGGCGAAGAGGAGGAGCTAGCTCCTCTCACAATCGATTTGGACGAGGCAGAGCTTAAAGATTAAGATGGCGCAGTTTTTCATTGAAAAGGCATCATCTCTTCCAAGCCGGTTTTTCTCTCCGCATCTTTATAACAATTGTTAAATACGTTCATCATGATCAAGGTTAGATCGAGATAAATCGACAGAAAAGGGCTGAGATATGAGAGAATTAGGTGTCGGGATAATCGGAGCGGGAATAATGGGGACTACCCATGCGAGAGCATGCAAGGCACATCCGAATTTGAAGGTGCTCGGCGTAGCCGATGTTCTGAAGGGAAGGGCTGAGAAGCTCGCCGGGGAAGTCGGGGCAGAGGCCTATACGGACTTCAGAAAGATGCTTAGAGACGAAGAGATAGAAGTGGTCTTCGTGACGACCCCTGATCATCTTCATAAGGAACCCGCAATAGCCGCCGCTGACGCTGAGAAACATTTATGGATAGAGAAGCCGTTGGCCACGAAGATTGAAGATGCTAAGGAAATGTTAAGCGCGTTGGAGAAGGCTCAGAAGAAAGGGGTGAAGATAACCGTCCAGTTTCAGACGCGTTGGCGTCCATTCTATGAGGCTGCTAGACTGGTCGTAGCTGAGGGATACGTCGGCGACCCTGTGAGTTCCTCGATGACGATTAGTGACCGTATAGATGTTCCGATGAGCATGTGGGGCGGCCCAAGCAAGACATGGGCGAAACATTCAACAGTAGCGGACTTCCTGACATGCTACTCGGTTGATCTGATCAGAACAGTATCAGGCAGAGAAGCTAAGGCTGTTTATGCAAGGTCGGCCTCTAAGGTTTTGAAGTTCACCCCGGACTTCTATCAGGCAATTGTAACTTTTGAGGGTGACTTCCAAGCATACTTTGAATCGAGCTGGATTTTAGCTAGAACAAAACCCATATTGAGTGAGCATCACTTGAACTTCGTCTGCAGCGGGGGAACAATGCAGTATACGCATGCAAATACCACGTTTGCGACTCATGCCGTAGGAGGGGGAGAAATATTCTTCACGGAGGATTCATCGATAGACATACTTAGAGAGATTCAGGAGAGGCTGAGAGAGGAAGGGATCATATCGAGGATTATATGGGAATCGGAAAGAGAGAGGCTATACGGGGGAATGGTGAAACTGAAGGAGTGCAACAGGGCTCTCTGGATTCCAGCCGGCGCCCCTCACAAGATTAAGCATCATCACGGCGGTCAGCTTAACGATTTCGTTCATTCCATCCTCGAAGACGAGGAGCCCTACGTGACTCTGATGGATGGTTATCGATCAGCTGAGGTCGTCTGCGCCATTAAAAGGTCCGCTGAGACCGGGGAGGTAGTCAAGCTATAAAAGCACGATCCATGATCACTCAACCCGAAATCTGCCTTACTCTGAGAAACACGCGGTAAAGATGCCCCTTCCGCCCTAAAGATCCCCCTGGAACCGTTGCAATTCTCACACTGATTAATCAGAGCTATGATCCATAAAATTGGATTGCAAGATCATCAACACCCAGCTCTGTTGACCAAATATACTCCCGATATGACTAGGATAGCTCCTACGAGGGACTGCAGATCGACAGTCTCTCCGAGCAGCAGCCAGCCGAAGAAGAGCGCAACCATAGGCACCACCAGACTTGAAGAGGAGAGAACGGTTGCCTCTTCCTCTCTGAGGAGCTGAATCCATATTGTGAATGCGATGGCGGAAGCGCCGATTGAGGCGTAAAGAACTGTCAGCAGATAGTCAGTCGATGCTGGAAAATAGAGCTTCCCAGGCGATGCGCTTATAAGGCCGAGTAGAACCGCGCCGAAGCCCAGCTGGAAGACATTGGCTATGATAGGCTCAACATGGCTCAGAAACTTCTTGTAATAGACCGTTGAGACCGCCCATAGGAACGCGCCGAGAAGCAGAAAGAGTATTGAACTAGTTAAGCTGCTGAAAAAGGTTTTTCCACGGGCTGATATGGCGACGACGCCTAGAAACCCTATGATTATGCCGAGAACCTTGTCTATACTGGCCTTTTCATCAAGAAGGGGCACAGCCATGCAGAAGACGAAGAGAGGCTGAGTATATGTGACCACCGCGCTTAAACCGGACTTTTCCCCTACCAAGCCCATGTTGGTTAGGAGTATCCCGAAGGCGTTTATCACGCCCAGCAGGAGGAGCCTAGCTAGATCTCCACGTTCCCTCGGTATCTTCTTGCTTAACAGTATGATTGTGGGTGATAGGAAAAGCGATGAGATGAGGAATCTATGGAAGACGAACGTTAATGGCTCAGCATAGCTCAGCCCGCTCTTCATGACGGCCCAGTTTGAACTCCAAATTAGAACGACGATGAAGAAGAGCAGCCAGTTCCTGAATCGCCTCAACCAAGCATCCCCAGCGTTACTGTAGAGATATTCCAAAAATCGAGATCTCTTAAAAGGATTTTGGGTTTAAATGACGGAGATGTTTATTCTAATCGCGGACGCTTGGCGATTTAGACCTAGTCATTTCTTCATCATTAAAGGCGCATTCATCAAAGATGAGAGGCATAAACTCCTCGGTTAACAGAGAATTCTTTCGGCTCACAACTCAGATAGAAGAGAAAATCGGAAGCCCCTCATTAGGGCAGTCTTCCAATCCTCTCCAGTTCATCTGCAACGTCTTTCAAGCCATGCTTCTCTAGGGTTTCTCTCTTAGGCCATCCCGTCTTTCGGTCCCAGCCTCTCAGATCGTAGAATTCATCCATTAATCTCCGAAACTTCTCTACGTCAAGCCTTATTCCCGCCCTATCCGGCTTCTTAAAGTATGGTATAACACTTTCATCGTCCCTTCTCGTTCTGCCTTCACGAACCATGATTGCTCTTTCAAGATTGTATATTCTACTGCCAATATGGTCAAGTTCCTCCTCGCTGACGTCAATCCCCGTGGCCGCAGAGAAGAGTTTAGCCTCTATAGACGTGTCGCCGAATCCGTCAGGGGAATCCCCGCTGTAGATTATTGGGAAGATCTGGTCGCATATAGGAACCGAGTCGTCAACTGCAAGCCGGTTTTGATGCCAGATAGTAGGCTGGGCTTTGTACTCATAATTGCTTTCCGGATCTACAGATAGCTCAGATCCATAGAGACGCTTACCGATAGCTTTAAGCTGATCTACAGATACCGGAGCCCCAGGCCTAGATGTCCAATAAGTTATCTGCTGAGCGTAACAATGCACCAGGGGATCTCGGGAATCCATCGCCCATTGAAGAGCCGCAACGATCCAGTATGGATAGCGTGGACCGCCAAATAAATGTCCATCCCAGTGAGTCTCGTATCCATGGGCAACATGAGGTAGATATTCATGGCCCCTGCCGAGTATATCAGCTGATCTCGGAACACCCTCAGCGAAGACTCTTCCTATGCCCTCCTTATATGCGATTTTCTTCAGAAGGCGACTCCAGAAAGTTCCACTTTCGAGATCTAATGGCATCCCCAAATCCTCTTCTGTTATTAAGCCGTTCTCCACGCACTTATCAAGCCATTGACCTACACCAGTGAAGCCTAAAACGATCTCCCAGTGGTTTATGCCGTACATGTCGGCGAGCTCTGCGGCCTCAAACGCGGCCTCCCAAGGCTTGAGCTTGAAGTATATAGGTGAACAACAATGCACGGCGCCGGTATAAAATTTCGGGTAGAGCCTCCCTTTAACCTTCTTGTAGATTCTCAATCCGCACTCCGGCATGTTACATGACATTGTGCAGGCCTTAATTTGCGATGCGCCTTCCCCTGATCGATTTTCCGGAGTCCTCGAAAAATTACTGACGTACCTGCATATCTTGATAAACTCCTCAGGTCTAGCGATGGGTACTCCTCCAGTGCCCTTGACCGTGATCGCTTTGAGATTCTTTGATCCCATGACGGCTCCGAAGCCGCCCTGCCCCGCGGCGCTTTCTATTCCGTGATGAACTGCGGCTATGCGGACTAGGTTCTCCCCGGCGGGACCGATGCATATCGTCTGGGAGCCTTCGCCGTGCTCTTTCATCAGTCTCTTCTGCGTCTCAAACGTGTCGAGGCCCCAAAGCTTACGGGCGCTCCTAAACTCAACCTCGTCGTCATTGATCCATAAGTAGACGGGATCTGATGCTTTTCCTTTGATGATTAAACCATCGTAACCCGCGTATTTCAGCTCGGCGCCCCAGTATCCGCCCATGCTTGACCTTGTGTAGTGAGGCTTCGGGTATGCTTGGGGAGCTATTCCAGAAAACGTTATCCTCCCAGCAGATGTCGGCGATAAAGTGCCCGTTAAAGGCCCAGTCATAATAATTATTCTATTCTCAGGGTCAAAGGCATCGATTCCGAAAGGTATCTCTTCCCAAGCGATCCTCGCTGCTAAACCTCTTCCACCTATGAACTTCCTTGCATATTCTACAGAGTCTACCTCATCGATCCTTTCATCTGTCAGATCTATACGTAAAATTTTGCCCTTCCAACCATAGAGCATCATTCTTCCCACCTATTAGGCAGACGTGTATTTAATTACTTTGAAAGGATGCTGGATGCGCTGAGAGCTCCTGAGTATAATCAGCCTCGCATAGATTTTCCTCTTCGAATCTGAGAACAGCATGAAGATTCTTATCGCCTGCCTTTCACGCGTAATGGTCTTTACCGGATTTCAACTCAGATATTTCTTCCATGCTTCGGCAACTATATCGAGCGGTGTCCCCGCGATCTTGATTCTCTCAATATCTGCCTCGCCTATCCCTCTCTCCGCCGCGCGTCTGAGATATGGAATCTGTGTGTAGTCTAACCCGCCTATCCTCGTGGCGACACAGTCAAGTGCAAGGGGATCTCTGCCTGCGAGGATAACATTCAGCCTAACAGGCTTATTCTCGTATGATGCAACTATGCCGTCCATGACGATCAGTGAGGGATGAATGAGCGTGTTAAGGTCCACAAGCCCCTCAGTCAGGTTCCCATGAACCTTCTTCTTTTCGCCTTCCGGTCCGAACCACTTCCCATCAGGAGTCCAGATTTCACCTGAGAATCTTCCCTTCCCCGGAAGCACGCCTAAAAGGTTCTTGATTGAAAGGGTCGCCCAGTCTTTTCTTATCTTGAGCTTCGGCACATTAATCAAGACATCGCTTTCCAGAATCACTTTGGGAACCGCGAGCTGCTTGAGGAACCTGCCTTCCGGCACATCCACGACGCGTGTAGGGCTCTTATTGAGGTCTACAAGCTTCACGTCATACCTTTTTGCCAGCTGCGAATAGCCGCATCTCTCGAATGCAAGATCTGTTTCCGCTCCTCCTGATCCTTCAGCGATTAATATCTCAGCGGGGCTTCTTTCCATGCAGAGCTCAATCAGCGCCTCTACGACACGCGGGTCTGTTGTTAAACCCGTTTCGGATGGCAGAGCTGTGGTTAAGTTCGGTTTTATGACTATTTTGTCTCGAGGCTTAACGAAGGCTTCGATTCCGCCTATTAAATCGACCGCTTTACGAACTGCATGCCTGATATTTTCATCCTTTACGACGGATATGACAGTCAACATCTCAAAAAAGAGTAGTCTACCCATCAATTATGTTTTATCCAGCCTTAAGACTCATCCAGCTATAGAATCTTAATGCGTCTACATCTTCGGATTAATCCGAATCAGATTCAGTATAATTCGCATTTTGATATAATAGAACATGAGAAAATGGATGTCTCATTGCTAAAATAGAAAAATGGGGAATAATAGTCTTTAAGGAAGGAATTTGAATGAACATGCTTTGATGGATGTGAGGAGTTTGTGGCCGTCTAAGATTGAGACAGAATCCGATCTTGAAGAGATAATGTCTAGGCCGGCAGCTGAAACAGTCGAGACCGTTTCAAAACTTGACGGAGACATCATAATTTTAGGCGCCGGAGGCAAGATTGGGCCTACCTTGGCGAAATTAGCAAAAAACGCGATTGAAGAGGCTAAAATTGATAAAAGAGTCATCGCGGTTTCACGTTTCTCGACGCCTGGGGTAAAGCGGAAGTTGAATGACGCGGGAATCGAAACGATTTCCTGTAATCTGCTTGATAAGGAGGCCGTAGACAGACTGCCCGAGGCATCCAACGTTATATACATGGTGGGAAGAAAGTTCGGAACGAAGGGGGATGAGCCCCTAACATGGGCAACAAATACTTATGTTCCAGCGCTTGTAGCTCAAAAGTTTAGACGCTCCAGAATAGTTGTATTTTCTACGGGGAACGTCTATCCTCTGGTTCCCGTTAGCTCCGGCGGGGCGACAGAATCCCATCCTCCGGGTCCGATAGGGGAGTATGCTCAATCATGCCTGGGCAGAGAAAGGATATTCGAGTATTTCTGCGGGAAGTTTGGAACGGAAGCGGTATTCTTGAGGCTGAATTACGCTATTGATTTACGATACGGCGTTCTTCTAGATGTTGCCCAAAAGGTTTTCCGCGGGATCCCCATCGACCTGAGAATGGGCTATGTGAACGTTATCTGGCAGGGAGATGTAAATAACGCTGCGATTCGAGCCTTCACTTTATGCCGAAATCCACCTGGGATCTTGAACGTTACCGGTCCGGAGACCGTTTCAATAAGGTGGCTGGCTACATGCTTCGGGGAGATCTTCGGAAAGGAGCCCGTCTTTGAGAATGAAGAGATTGAAACCGCTCTTCTCAGCAACGCTTCGGAGTATCATCGTCTCTTCGGATATCCGGACGTAACACTGAAGCAGATGATTCGATGGGTGGCGCATTGGGTTTTAATCGGCGGTCCAACCTTGAATAAGCCTACCCACTATGAAGTGCGAGATGGAAGGTTTTAGAAAAATGGGTGAGTATCCTTTACCGCCGAAAGAGATCTTATCCGCGTTAAGAGAAGGCTTGGTGATTCCAGCTCACCCTTTAGCTCTGACGAAGGAAAGAAGACTAGACGAGGAGAGGCAGCGGGCCTTAACCAGATATTACATCGCCGCTGGCGCCGGCGGATTAGCGGTCGGCGTGCATACAACTCAGTTTGAGATTCATAAACCGGAAGTTGGGCTTTACAGGCCGGTCTTAAAATTAACGGCTGAAACTATTGAGGAGTGTGAAAAAGGAGCGAAGAGGCCCATAGTGAGAATCGCCGGCATCTGCGGATTAACGAAACAAGCAGTCTCGGAAGCTCAATTCGCTGTGGAGCAGGGTTATCACGCTGGGCTTTTAAGCCTAAGCGCGTTTAAAGATTCGACTGTTGAGGAGATCATTGCGCATTGTAAAGCGGTTGCAGAGGTGATTCCCCTCTTCGGGTTCTATCTGCAACCCGCAGTCGGTGGGAGAATCTTGGGATACGAGTTCTGGCGTCGATTTGTGGAGATAGATAACGTAGTAGCCATTAAGATAGCGCCTTTCAACCGTTATTACACCATAGATGTCGTTCGCGCAGTTGCGGAGGCCGGTCGCGGCGATGAGATCGCGTTGTACACAGGTAATGATGACAACATACTCAACGATCTTCTCACAACTTTTTCTTTCACGGTAAACGGAGAACCCGTTAAGGTTAGAATAGTCGGAGGATTGCTTGGACAATGGGCTGTCTGGACGAAAAGAGCCGTGGAACTGCTTGAAAAGGTTCACAGCATCGTCACGTCCGGCCGGCCTATACCAAGGGAACTTCTTACCTTAGGGGCTCAGATAACCGATGCGAATGGCGCGATTTTTGATGTTGCCCATAATTTTGCCGGCTGCCTTCCGGGAATTCATGAAATTCTAAGGAGACAGGGGCTACTCGAGGGGCGTTGGTGCCTTGATCCAGACTTAGATTTATCAGAGGGGCAAATGGAGGAGATTGATCGTGTTTATGCAGCTTATCCTCATCTGAATGACGATTCTTTCGTCGCTGAACACCTGGATGAATGGATCGGATGAAGGGATCTCCAATCTGATTGCTGGGCATTCCTTAATCATGAACTGATCAGCAGAGCCATGAAGGATTAGGAACAAATCTTATATCTCTTCTCCTGAACCTCTACAATGTCGCTACGGCAATCTTATGGTGAATGCGTATGGAGTTAGTGATGTTTTCGAAGATGCTTAAGAACATAGGGAACCTTGCCATAGATGAGTCGGGCTGTTACATAGCGAAGATGGGTTTCGACGGGGTGGATTTGACGGTTCGACCGGGAGGACATGTTTCACCACAGGAGGTCTCTAAGGAATTGCCGAGGGCCGTGGAGAATCTGAGCTCGAAGGGGCTAAGCGTGCCCATGATAACCTCCAGCATTACGAGCGCCGACGAGAAGTTTGCCGAGGAGATCTTTAAAATAGCCTCGGAGTGCGGCGTTAAATTCATAAAATTGGGATACTGGAGATACGAGGGATTCGGGACGATAAAGAAGCAGATTGAACGCGTACGCGACGATAACCTTAGAGGGCTCAGCAAGCTAAGCGAGGAATATAACGTCACAGCCGGCCTCCACATCCATTCCGGGGACTTTTTAACCTCAAATCCGGTTGTGGTCCATCTGCTTCTTCGAGACTATGATCCCAGCTATCTCTGCGCCTACATCGACCCGGGGCACATGGCTGTTGAAGGAGGATTATCAGGGTGGAAGATAGGAATGGACATTCTTCAGGAACACATAAGAATGGTGGCTGTGAAGGATTACGGCTGGTTCCGAGAGGTAGACCCCGAAACCGGCGAGAAGAGATGGAGAGCCCGCACGGTCCCATTATCAGAAGGCCTGGTTCCATGGGAGGAGGTCTTCGGATACCTTAAACGCATAAATTTTGATGGGCCTGTCTCCCTCCACAGCGAATATCATGATGTGGATTTTCAAGGCTTGATCCGTCGGACGGAAGCTGATCTCCGATATCTGAAGGAAACGTTAAAGAAGCTTGAAATGGTTTGACTTTTCACGTAAATACATGCGAATTTAACTTCAGAAAACCTCGTGTATCGAAGTGGAAAAGATGGACTCTGACATCCGGATTTTAAAGTTGGAGCCGCATCTCAGGACGGATAAATTTCGTGCTCCCCTGAAGTTTGGAAGCGTCGTCGTCACAGACTCAACCTCTCTGATCGTAAAGGCCTCAGTCGAGAATAAGAAGGGCGACGTTGCTGAAGGCTGGGGAGCGATGCCCCTGATGGATAAATGGGCCTTCCCAGACCCCGCGGTTTCCCACGAAAAGAAATTCGAGGCGATGAAAGAGATCGGGATGAGAACATGCAGAATGCTGGAGAAGACTGCGGGCAAAGACTATGCTCATCCAATCGACATAATGCTGGGGAATAGACAGAGGATTCTCAAAATATCAAAGGATGTCGATAGGGAGCTTAAACTGGAAAAACCCATGCCTATCCTAGGAGTTTTGGTCTCGACTTCCCCGATCGACGCGGCGATTCACGACGCGTTTGGGCGGGTAAATAGGATCTCATCTTACGATGGGTACGGCAGGAAGTACATGGAACATGACCTGAGTTTTTACCTCGGAGAAGAGTTCCGCGGCAGATATATCTCAGACTATCTTCGACCCGCCTATTCGAAGGAGCTGCCTGTATTCCACCTGGTCGGAGCCCTGGATAAGCTGAGAAGAGACGAAGTTGATGCCTCTGACCCGAGGGACGGATTACCCGTCAGTCTCGAAGAGTGGATCGAAAGGGATGGGATTTTCTGCTTAAAAGTTAAACTCAGCGGAATAAACATCGACTGGGACGTGGCGAGAACTAAGGCTGTAGCTGAAGTGGCCCAGGAAGTTCTGAAACAGAAGGGAAGGGAAAGATTCTTCCTCTCCGTTGATTCGAATGAG
>CAZCXS010000003.1:0-13184 GCA_964502685.1 uncultured Candidatus Bathyarchaeia archaeon | reverse complement strand
AAGCCTAATCTTTGTTATTATTGGGATTATTCGACTGGGGAGACGACGGATCCTGAATTTGTTAGGGTTATTGTTGAGATGGCTTTTGAGGCCGGCGCAAAGGAGGTTCTCGTCGGCGAAGGAGAACCTTATGTCTCTATAGAGGAGCTTAAAAGGAGATTTGTGAATCGCGCCATTCCATCCGCCGAGCCTCTTCATTTACGGTATGAGGAGGCCTTGAAAAAGACGGGTGGGAGACTTATAGATTTTAATTCGGATGGGTGGGAGACAGTTGAGGTTCCAAATCCGATTTTCTTCGATAAGATTCAAGTTGCACGGGCTCTTCTGAACTGCGACGTTTTGATAGGAGCCCCCGCCCTGAAGACGCATCACTTAACTGGCATAACGGTGGCGTTGAAGAACCTTTACGGCGCGATTCCGAGAAGCGACAAAAGAAAGTATCACAGGTTAGATAGGATAGAAGAGGCCATTATAGACATAAACAAGGTTAGAACAAGCGACATGGTCATCGTCGACGGAACCCGCACGATTCTCCACTGGGGAAGAATAGACGAGTACCTTGAAACGAAACGACTTGACTTAACATTAGCAGGATTCGACCCTGTGGCAATCGACGCCGTGTCAGCTAAAATCCTCGGACTTAACCCTGAGTCCCTCCGTTTTCTTAAATGGGCTGAGGAACATGGACTTGGAAACGCGGACCTCAATCAAATCGAGATTACGGGAATCACTATAGAGGAGGCTTACAGAGGAAAAATGATGACTTCAGTTGAGTATGTGAATAGAAAGTTGTCTAAGATCCATCTGTTGAACTGCGGAGCATGTACAGGATGCTTTGGGAGAATCGCTACCGCAATCCGTGGACTCGACGAGAGCGAAATAAAAGAGGAAATTTACATCCTAATGGGTCCGGATGCAAAGCCACTTAAGGGAAAGGGCAAAGTTTTTCTTTGCGGAAACTGCGCAGCCCCAACTTTCTACAATAAGCTTAAGGGAACCTTCATTCCAGGATGCCCTCCAGACCTGAGGTCTCTTCTAGAGGAGATTAGGAAGATAACGTCATCATAAAAGTAGGGAATAGAGAAGCCTCCTTAGCCAAGGGCTGATGCACAGATTTTTTATTCAGAAGAACCACCAATCTTTCATTGGGGGATGCGTATTTTGAAGGGGAAGCTGCGAATTTTAGCAGTTGGGGCTCATCCTGCTGACGTCCCGAAAAGAGCAGGAGGGACTCTTGTGAAGTACGTTGCAGCAGGCCACGAAGTCTACATGGCTACTTTAACTTACGGAGAAACAAAGGAATCCCAACTCTTATGGGAACAGCCGGGGATGAGTATTGAGAAGGCTAAACCCATAAGAAGAAAGGAATTTCTGGAAGCCTCCAATTTTATGGGTGTGAAGCCACTATGCTTTGACTATGGGGATCATCCGAACCTTATAGTTGATGATGAAAGGGCTGATGAGTTAGCTAATATGATTAGGAAGATTAGGCCTCATATAGTTCTTACCCATTGGATTCTAACATTATATGATGACCACAGGGAAGCAGGCAAGGCGATCTGCATGAAGGCTATCCCGAGAGCTGCCGACCGGGATGCCTTGAAGGATTCAGATTATGAGCCGTGGCAAGTTAAGAATGTCTTCCTTTTTGAGCCGGCAATCGGTCTTATGGATGAAACACGGTTCATTCCAGACCTTTACATAGACATAACAGCCTTTTACGAAAAGAAAATGAAGGCATTAAGGTTTTTCTGGAGAAGCCAAACCGACGTTTCTGAATATTATGCCGGGGTCGCAAGGTATTGTGGACTTCAAGCTCGAGTGAAATACGCTGAGAGATTCATTCAGTTCAGACCTAGACGAGTCTTCGACTTCTTTCCGCTTAGCCCCTAAAGCTCTTCAACTTACTATTCTCCCAAGTCAAGCCATGTGGGCTTGGTAGTGAAAATATCTTCTAAGGGGATCTCTTTCGAAGGTCTAAACTCAAAAGGATGCTTTAAACATTCCTCCTCATTTATCTCTATGCCTAAACCTGGAGCATCAGGAACCTCGATGTACCCATCTTTGTCAGGCACTACACCTGTCACAACCTTGTTTCGGTAGGGAACATCAGCGTTCGGAGCAGACGGATCATATGCATGATGCTCAAGGAAGATGAAGTTAGGCAGATTGGCGCATACTTGAATGTTGGCTGCCTCAGCTATTGGGCCTGCTGAGCCGTCATGGGGTGCAACTTTAATATAGTGAGCCTCGGCCATACGGCTGAGCTTTACCTGCTCCGTTATCCCTCCTATTCGCGTTATTTCCGGCTGAACTATATCGATTATCTGTCTACTCATGAGCTCGGTGAAGCACCATTTATTGAAGAAACGTTCACCCGTAGCTAATGGTATATTAGAATGAGCTGCCACCTTAGCCATGGCCTCGATGTTTTCAGGTGGAACAGGCTCTTCGAAGAAGGCTGGCTCATACTTTTCAGCCTTACGTGCAATCCTTATTGCCGCGCTTGGAGTAAAATCTCCATGCGCATGAAGCCCTATATCAATGTCATATCCGACAGCTTCTCTGAGTTTCTTGATGACCTTCACGCTTGCTCTGCACTTAAGGGCCGTATAACCATGCTCGACGAACCATCTTGCCGCTTCAGGGGTGCTCGCATGCCCATATACGCGTATTTTGTCTCTTACCTTCCCTCCGAGAAGCTCATAAATTGGCACCTTTAAGGCTTTACCCTTTATATCCCAAAGAGCCATGTCGATGCCGCTTATTGCGCCGCCTCCAACAGCCCCGACAACTCCATGCCCCCAGAAGTGCCAGTACATTTTGTACCATAACCTATCGATCTCAAACGGGTTCTCGCCTATGAGCTTGCGTTTAAGAACCTCAACGGCGGTCTTCGAGACATAGGGCCAGCCTCCTCCCTCGCCGACGCCATATATCCCTTCATCTGTCTCAACCTTTATGAACTGCCAGCGGCCAACCAGGAAAACTTTAATATCGGTGATCTGCATCCCTAAATACTCACCGCCTTCGTTTTTAAACGATTTTAATGTTAAAAAGCCGGCCGCTCTTTTATTATTTAGCATAAAACTGCATAGCGGTGACCTTTTCTCATTTAAAGCCCTTTAATTCGAATATTCGGTTTCTACTTTTAATTGGAATCTAAAGGGCCCGTTTTTACTGTGTGAGGGCTATCCTTCTTATAAGATCTCCTTCTCGAGATATTTCTCAGCGTCAAGAGCTGCTTTGCATCCGGAGGCAGCTGCTACTACTGCTTGTCTATAGCGGCGGTCTTGCACATCGCCTGCCGCGAAGACTCCCTCAACGCTGGTTTTCGTCTCATCATGAGTAATGACGTATCCGTCTTTATCCAGCTCAATTTGTCCCCTAAAGATTTCAGTATTCGGTTTGCTGCCTATTGCTATGAAGACGCCGTCACACCTGAGTGTGAACTCCTCGCCGGTGTCTGTTCTCATAAGCCTGACGCCTTCAACCTTTTCTTTTCCAATTATTTCGCGAACAACAGCATTCCAGACAAAGCTTATTTTCTGATTGTTGAAAGCTCTTTTCTGCAGAATCCTAGAGGCTCTTAACTGGTTTCTTCTATGGATGATCTTAACTTCTTTCGCGAATTTTGTGAGCTCTAAGGCTTCTTCTAAAGCCGTGTCTCCTCCACCGACAACAACCACCCTCTTGTCCCTAAAGAATGGACCGTCACAAGTTGCGCAGACTGAGACACCTCTTCCCCTTAGACGCTGTTCGCTTTCGAGGCCTAGCCATCTCCTAGAAGCTCCAGTTGCTATGATAACTGAGCGAGCTTCATACGCTTTGCCTCCAGCTTTAACCTTGAAAGGCTTATTTTTAAAATCGACGGATGTGGCGTCCTCAAATATGATCTCCGCGCCGAATTTTTCAGCCTGCTTTCTCATGTTATCCATAAGCTCGGGGCCCATAACTCCTTCACTAAACCCAGGGAAATTCTCGATCTCTGTTGTTAGCATGAGCTGGCCTCCCCACGAAGACCCGGCGATGACAAGAGTTCTAAAGCCGTTTCTGCTTGCGTATATCGCGGCTGTTAACCCTGCTGGCCCTGAACCTATGACGATCACATCATACAACCGTCTCTCCTCCTCTCTTCGCAGAGACGAGCTAACTAGTTAGCTACGACTTTAATGAATTTTTAGGCGTCTGAACACATTAAGCGGCAGAATAATCTCATCCTAATTCTAGTCGTCGATTTTTAGAGCTCCAGAGGAGCCGTTAATCGATGGCCGTTCGATCCGACTCTGGATAAATTAGCCTCCCGTTCACGACTCGAGCAAATCTTGTGAGTCTATGTTTCCTTGTTTCTTGCCGGTCTATTATATGCGTAACATGGTGCCCCTTTGCCACGAGATAGTCAGAGATTATCCTTCTATGACATCTCCAGTAGAATTTCTCCGCGCACATGTAGGCGACTCGCTGCTTCTCCGCGTATCGAAGGATTTCATTTATTCCTTTTCTAAAATCCTCGCTTAAGGTGTGGTCGGCGTAATTCCTAAATCCTATGCTACTCCAAGCTTTATTCGGCGATCTTTCTCCAAGGCCATCCTTTCTATAGCCGCCTAACTCTTTACCTAGCCAAAGGTATCTTATTCCTTCCGCCGCTAATCTTTCCCTCAGAATGTCACGGTTAAAGTGGGGATATTTCTTTGATCCAGGCCAGCTACGAACATCAATCAATACTTCAATGTTGTATTCCTTAAGTAAAGAGATCAGCTCGCTTAAGCTTCTATTAGAATGACCAATAGTGAAAAAATGCATGGCAATTTCAGAACTTGTCCGTTGAGACTATCTCATCAAACGCCTTTCGACCGACAGGCTCTCTAAATGCGCTTTCTCCCTCCGCGGGATAGCCGATCGGAGTTAATGCAACAACATTCCATCCCGAGGGGACACCTAAAATCTCTTTGACCTGTTCATTATCGAAAGCCCCAATCCAGCATGTCCCCAGCCCTTCAGCTCTAGCAGCGAGTATCAAATGTGTGAATGCTATTGTCGCATCCATGACTCCGCTTAGCTTCCCCATATATCCTCCCCTGTTATAGCTGAGTTCTTGAGCGCATGCAACTATGACGGTTGGGGCCTCGGCGATCCATGATTGATTATGACACGCAGGTACAAGTTTCTTTTTCGTCTCTTCATCCTTGACTATTATGAACCGCCAAGGTTGACGGTTTGATCCTGAAGGAGCAATCCGCGCAGCCTCTAAGACTCTTCGCAAGACATCATCGGGAATCGGGTCAGGCTTGTAAGATCTTATGCTTCTTCGAGTCCTTATGACCTCATAAAACTCCAAATTAATTCACCTTCCGTCTTGACGGTATGATATAAGAAAAAAGTTCCATCAATATTTTTCTTTTGGTTATTAATTGCTGATCTACAAGCTGTTTAGGGAACCAGCACCTATGGAGAGTGTTGGGAGGGGAATCATCGTAAATATTTGTGTTGGTTTAAGCTACGCACATGCTTTTTTATTTTTCTCTTCTGAACTTAATGGCTAGGTGTTCAGGATGAGCTCTAAGAGATCTCGGATCGAGATTTACCTTGACGTTCTTCACGCTATCAAACGTGGCACTCATAAACCTACTCGCATAATGTACCGGACAAACTTGAGCTGGAAACCCCTGATGAGCATACTTGAATCGATGATAGAGCAGGGCCTCGTAAGAGTTGAAGAAGAAGGTAATCGAACAACTTATTGGATCACGGAGAAAGGCAAAAACGTCTTAAGCTACTTTACAGAAGCAATGAGCCTCATTGAAATCAAATGAAGCAGCGCAGACATCTGAGAATTTTTTTAATAATAACATTTGTTTCACTTAAATTTTGGATGCAAGGATAAATCAGCAATTTAATGTACTTTGCGTCTCTTAGAGTTCTTATTCCATTCGATTCTCAGCTGTAAGCCGATTTTTTAATGATAAGCTGCTCTGATAAGTCGCAACGAGATGTTAATATTTTAATACATAAAATTACAATGCGAGGTTTCCATGCCATGTTCAAGTTTAGCAGCACACAGAAGATATTTGAAATCGGAGATGTTAAGATCGGCGGACAACCAGGTGAATTGCCCACTGTCCTCATCGGCAGCCTTTTCCACAAAGGCCACAAAATCGTTAAGGACAGAAAGCTAGGGATATTCGATAAGAAAAAGGCGGAGCATCTCATTAATCTTCAAGACAGCATGTCAGAGAAGACCGGAGTCCCATGCATGCTTGATGTGGTTGGGGAATCATCCGAGGCCATTATAAGATACATTGAGTTTGTATCCGACGTCACGGATGCCCCATTCCTTATAAATGGAGCCGAAGCATCTGTTAGAATCTCAGCTGCATTACACGTAGCCGAGGTTGGATTATGCGACAGAGCAGTATACAATTCGATTAATTACACATTCAAAAGAGAAGAGATGAAAGCTCTAAAGGAGACAAGATTAAAGACCGCCATTATTCAAGCTTTCAATCCCGCAAATCCTCTACCTAAGGGAATGATCTCAATACTAGAGGGAAACCACGAAAATGAAGGATTATTAAAGATAGCTTTAAATGCAGGAATAGAGAATCCCCTCGTATTTACCCCAGTTTTAGACGTCCCCTTCATAGGATTAGGAACCAGAGGAATCTACTTGGCGAAGGAAAAATTCGGTTTGCCAACTGGCACCGCACCGGTCGGAGTTATCGGACGATGGAGGAAAGTTGAGAACTTGGGAAAAAATGCAAAGATAATCTGTAGGGGTGGTGCGACAACGCTTGCTCAGGCAATGGGGGCAGACTTCATAATATACGGGTCTGTAGCTAAGGCTAGAAATATCTTCCCGGTATGCGCAATGATCGATGCGATAATAGCATATAACGCAAGAACCTACGGAATAAGACCATTAACAAAGAATCATCCCCTCTATAAGATTTTTTAGATGCACACACCAAGAATTAATGACCACGTAACCGCTTAAGGCGGCGATTAAAATTGGGTACAAAATACAATTCGAGAGAAAGATGTATCAGAGCGATAAAAAGGGAAGAGGTAGATCTAATACCCTTGAATATTTGGATAGATGCGCCTGAACCGCTGAAAAGCTTGATGGGGCATCTTGGTATAAAGGAATATGAAAAGCTGATGTCTCATTTTAACATCGACTATGCTCCGATTTATTATCAAAACTCACCCGGCTTAAACATGGTCAATTTAGACCTGAAAGGCGGATTTAAGGAAGAACGATTTAAAGATAAAAAAGGCAAGATTCTCTTCCGCAATAGATTTGGCGTAGTATCGGCTTTCTCTTCTGACGGACGGACCTCTATGTACGTGGATCATCCCCTGCAGAAGATAGAAGTAGATGATTTTCCTTGGCCCTACGTTGATGAGGATAGTATAAACAAAGTTTTAAAGTTGAGGAAGAAGTATGAAGATTTCTGTTTGATGGGGTTTAGTCTTCAGGCTTTTGAGACTGCTTGCGCCTTATTCGGTTACAATGAGATATTCAAAAGAATGTTTCTTAAAGATAAATCCGTAGAGAAGGCGTTGGATAGGCTATTTGAGATTACCTATACGATGGTGAATCTCTTTCTTGAAGCCGAAGTAGACGAGGTATATAACGGTGACGATGCTGGAGCTGAGCATACTATGCTTCTCTCGCCGAAGATGTGGAGGGAGTACTTGAAACCTCGATACAAGAAGCTAGCTAATCTTGTCCACAGTAAAGGAGCATTTCTTCACTTTCATAGTGACGGATGGATAGAACCAATCATACCTGACTTAATAGAAGTCGGTGTAGACGTATTGGAGCCTCTTCAACCGGAGACGATGAACCCAAAAAAGATTAAACAGAAATACGGAGATGAAATCAGCTTTGAAGGAGCGATCAGCATACAGAGAACCCTGCCCTTTGGGACGCCTGAAGATGTGGAAAGGGAGGTCAAAATGAGAATTAAAGATTTAGGTCCAACAGGCTATATTCTTCGACCGTCGCACACCATACTAGGAGGAACTCCTCTTGAAAACATAATCAAGATGTATGAGGCTGCCCAAAAGTATAGGAAGGTCTCATGAACAAGATTGATCCAGTCTGTTTCGTAACCTGCTAGACTTCTTCCTTTAAATATTTTCTGATGCTTACAAAAATTGTTAAATGATATCCCCTCAGCTAGTAGGCCGTCACTATTCTCTTCAAGTTAAGCTCTGGCTATCGTCATACTCTACGAGACTAATCGTCTTTTACGCGTACAGCCTTTTCAGAATAGAGGAAAGAAGAAAGGTAGCCGCTGAGACCAGCACTATTGTTGCTCCAGACGCTAGATTGAGAACATAAGAGAGCCATAAGCCTTCCGTGGTGAAAAGGGCGCTTATAAGAAAGGAGATGATCATTATCTGTTTAAGTTTGTAGCTGAACTGCCATGCAATCGTTGCTGGAATGGTTAACATAGCTATCACAAGGATTATGCCTACTATTCTTATCAACACCACTACGGTCAGGGCCACAAGAGAAAGAAGAACCAGATATACACGTTCAACATCTATACCCGCCGCTGTTGCAAACTCTTCATCAAATGAGATTGCGAGAAACTCCTCATAAAACAGAAATACCACTAGAAGAATCACCGCGTCGAGAATCATGATGACCATCAAGTCAGAAAAGGGGACGGTTAATATGCTTCCAAAGAGGTAACCGAACAGATCTGGGGCATACCCTGGACTTAAGCCGATAAAAATCACTCCAAGGGACATTCCCGTCACCCATAGGATTCCGATCATAGAATCTTCGCTTAGCCTTGTTCTCTCTCGAAGCATTCCTATGCTGAGAGCTGAAGCTATAGTGAATATTAGGGCTCCAAAAATCGGGTCGAACCTTAGCAAGTATCCGAGCCCTATTCCTCCGAAGGCAGCATGGGAGATCCCTCCGCTGATTGACACCATCTTCTTCACTACGACTATTGCTCCTATGATACCGCATGCCAAGCTCGCTAACATTCCTGCTATCAAAGCGTTTCTCATAAATTCGTATTGTAAAATCTCCCACAAGACTTATTCACTTCTCTTATGTTTTCTCAATACTCTATGAGGAGCGCCGTGAGCTATAAGATCAACTGGGCATTGATACGTTTTCTCTATCGTTTCTGCCCCGATCTCCTTGGAGCCATGATAAAATAGTCTTCTATTGAGACAAGCAATCTTATCCACATAAGATGATATTACGCCGATATCATGCGATACCAGTACTATTGTAATTTTTCGGTTCAAGTTTTTCAAGAGCTCATAAAGCTCAGTCTTCGTCGGCTCGTCAATGCTCGCCGTCGGCTCATCGAGAAGAAGTATCTTCGGATCGGCCGCCAACGCTCTGGCTAAGAGAACTCGCTGAAGCTGCCCTCCTGAAAGTTTCCCTATTTGCTTATCCTCTAGCTCAATCATCTCTACAGATTCTAAGACTCCACGTGCGATCCTCTTGTCTTCTTCGCCATATTTTCTCATGAGTCCCTTCCGTCCCAACCTCCCCATTAAGACCACATCCAAAACCGTAACGGGAAATTCTCTGTCAAACTGGCTGATTTGGGGGACATATCCGATGAATCTTCTGCTTTTTTCAGGCGAATCTCCTAAAACTGTGACGTTTCCACGGGATGGTTTTATCAGCCCTAAGATAACCTTAAGTAGCGTAGTTTTTCCGCCACCGTTAGGTCCAATTATCCCTAGAAAGTCGAGATTCTGAACGGAGAGGTTTATTCCTTCCAGTACTATTAGATCACCATACTTAACCCAAACATCATCTAATCGGATAACTTCGCTCATTCTAACTCATACTCCAAGCAAGTTTCAACGCAACCGACCGCATGTTCTCTACATAATCTTTAGCTAGAGGATCCAAAAATACGATTCTGCCATGTATGTTTTCGGCTATTGTCTCAGCCTTTTTCTTGTCGAACTGAGGAGAGACAAAGATGACCTTCATGTTAAGTCTTCTAGCCTGATCGATCAGAGCCATTAAACCTCGAGCCGTCGGCTCCTTCCCCTCCCTCTCAACAGGTATCTGCGTTAAATTGTAGTCCCTCGCAAAGTATCCCCAAGCTGGATGATAAACCATGAAACATCTCTTCGTAACTTTTCCTAGAATCTCTCTGATATCCCTATCGAGATTCTCTAGCTCTTTGAGGTATGATTCTAAGTTTTCATGATAATAATTCTCATTTTCCGGATCGACCTGAACCAACGCATTGTAGATGTTCTTAACCATCTTCTTTACGTTCCTCGGAGAAAGCCAAACATGAGGGTCTCTATCCATGATCTTAATGCCTTTAGAGCAGTTAACAACGAGCATTTCACTATTAACTTCAATGATCTTGTTCATAAAAGCCAATTCAAAATCCACCCCTGAACCCACTTGAAAGTATATCTTCGCCTTACTCACTTCTATCAGCTGCCTCGGCGTCGGCTCGTAAGTATGCGGACTTGCTCCCGGCGGAATCATAACTATGACCTGCACTTTTTCACCACCGATCTTCTCCACGAATTCGGCTTGCGGAAGAATCGTGACAATCACTCTTATCTTACCATCTGTCTCTTGAGACGTAGAAGGCTGAGACGCTAATACACCGACCAAAAACACTGCCATAAATACTATTACCGCGCTGATTAGAAGAGGCTTAAAACGCTCTATCACTATTTTATGTTATCCCCCTGAAGACAAGCAAATACTTACTCTTATTAAACTTTTTACTATTAAGCGCCAACTTATCTGATCGAAAAAATATCCTCTTCGGCAGAGAGACTATTCTTACTGTTTTCATTCTCCACTTAAATCTTGGATATTAATTTCACTAAACAACTAGAAGTCTCTTCAGGATTAGGAGACTCTTATCTTAAATCTTCGCTAACCCTCTTTTATGCGAGCACTAATTTTTTCGAATATTTCTCTGATTTCATTCTTGACTTTACTTTTTGAAATCATAACAGGTCTAAGGTTCACAATAGAGTTAACGACTTCCCTGTCGTAGGATATTTTCCCCAAGAACTGTTCTCCGCTCCATTCCTCAATCTTCCTGGATACTTCAGGGTTTATGTCCCACTTATTCAGGATTATCCCATAAGGCACTTTGAAATGATTCACAATCTCTAAGACTCTTCTTAAATCTGAGAGGCCGCTTGGAGTAGGTTCAGTTATAAGAACAGCATAATCGCAACCGGTTATTGAAGCTATGACCGGACATCCTATCCCGGCGGCAGCATCGAGAATCATAACATCATGGTCCAGCTTGTCAGCTCTCTTCCTCAGCTCTTGAACGATCTTTCCAGACCCTGTCTCTCCGGGCTTGAGTTGACCGGAGACCAAAGGGAATCCCCACTTAGTTCTCTTAATTCTTATTTCCCCGTTCATGACAGGCTTAAGTTCTATGGCTTCCACTGGACATACAAGTTGACATACCCCGCAGCCTTCGCAGAGCAGAGGATTGATGGCAAAGGCTGAATTTGTCTTTTCTGCGGCTCCGAAAGCACAATTCTCAAAGCATTTGCCGCAACCAATACATTTATCACTGTTTATTCTTGCCTTCTCAGACGTAGATATAGCCTCTATGTGGTCCCATGTTGTCACTCCCAGCCATAATCCGAGGTTCGGAGCGTCAACGTCACAGTCACATGCAACTACATCTGATTTTTCAGAGAAGAGAAGCGTAAGGGAGCTAGCGAGCATGCTCTTACCTGTTCCACCCTTACCGGAGGCAACCACAATCTTCATATTAAATCCACCACCTTGTCAAGTCTCCCCTCCGAATATGCTCTGATTAACCGCTCCGAGTAGGGAATCTTAATAGTCACCGGTATGCCGTATTCTTCTGCAATCTTCTCAATGACACCTTGATCTCCAAGATCAGCTTTATTCAAAACTATCTCGCTCGGGATCCTCATTATTTTGAGAAGCTCAAGAATTAACGCCGCATCATGAGAGCCCAGGGGAGTGGGTTCTGTAACTATGTAAGCTTTCTCACATCCCAAGAGAGCTTGAATCACATTACAATGTGTGCCTGGAGCTGTATCCACAATTAAAACTTCGGCATCTATTTTTTCTGCGAGCTCAATAGCTCTTTTCTTCACTTCTTTTACAACAGGCCCTGTTTCTGTGACGCCTGGCTCGGACATCCCCGTTAGAAGCCAAAAAGTCTCATTAATTTTTGTTTCGAAGGATTTTCCAATAATTTTCTTTCTTGTTCCTATGGCATTATGTGGACAGATAAGCCAGCATGCCCCGCAGCCGCTACATAAGTCTTCAAAGAATATGGGCGGTTTTCCCTCAATCCATAGAATGGCGTTTTCTCTGCAGACTTTCGAGCATGCTCCGCAGCTTACACATTTCTCCTCATCTAACTCTGGAAAGTCTTGGTATATAGGTTCAGGTTTATCCAGTTCCTGGCCTAGAAGCAAATGATCGTTTGGACATTCAACATCACAATCGCACAGCAGAACCCTCTTCCCTTGATTTGAAAATTTTAAGGCCGACAAAATTGCGAATGTTGATTTGCCCGTTCCACCTTTGCCGCCTGTAGAGGCGATTAAACGCATAGTTTACTTCTCCGTTCTCTCAACGGTTTCCTCAATCTTCTTAACGATTTCTCTAAAGGCTTTTGCAGCCGCTGAGTCTCTATGCCTCACTACGAATGGTATTCCCTCATCAGAATCCTCACATATTTTAGGATCTATAGGAATCCTCCCTAAGAATGGAACATTCATGTCGTTTGCTATTTTTTCTCCTCCTCCAACCTTGAAGATGTTTATCTCAGCTCCACAGTTTGGACAGATGAAGCCGCTCATATTTTCTATAATGCCTATGACCGATGTTTTCAGCTGTCTCGCAAAGCTAACAGCCTTCCTGACCACATCTTGAGAGACTTCTGAGGGAATTGTAACTATAACGACACCGTCCATCTCGGGTAGAAGCTGCATGACACTTAAAGATTCATCGCCGGTTCCAGGGGGAAGATCTATGAACAGATAATCCAGCTCGCCCCAAACTATGTCTGAGAGAAATTGCCTTATGGCTTGATACTTTAATGGGCCACGCCAAATGACGGGAGTTTCCTGTTCCGGCAACAGAAAATCCATCGAGACAACTTTAATCCCCAACGGCCCGAATGCCGGGAAGATGCCCGGAGGGCCTA
>CAZCXS010000002.1:0-14344 GCA_964502685.1 uncultured Candidatus Bathyarchaeia archaeon | reverse complement strand
GTGCAATGAAAAGGTATCTATACTACTCGGCTTTTGACCCCATCTTTGCGAATCTTGGTTTTCTCTTCCAGTTTTCAGGTCTCCTCTTTATTCCCACAATAATTTATGCATATTATCTTCAGGAGTTCAGAGGAGGAGTTGCAATTTCCCTCTCTTGTGCTACGTTTTTGTTTCTTGGGCTTTTGTTAAGTCTTTTCTTCGAGCCGAAGATGCTGAATCTGAAGCAGTCATGTGTGCTTCTTGTCTTATATTACACGTGTGTCCCGTTGATCATCTCAATTCAGTTCTTATATCTAGGAGTTTTCAAGGGGGGCTTCTTCGAGCAGTTACTAAACAGCTGGTTTGAAGCGTCATCGGCAATATCAACAACCGGGTTTACGCTTCTAGAGGGTACTGTAATACCCAGGTCCATGATCCTAGCGAGGGCGATAACAGAATGGAACGGAGGAATAGGCATAATCTTTCTGCTGCTTTCCTCTTTCTATCCTAGTCTTACTCTTTCCTCTTACGGAAAGGCATTAGGAATAGAGAAGCTTGCCGGGGACTATAAGGTTTCATTCACAATAGTCCTATTCATTTACGCGGTCTATACTATGATTTTCTCAGCGATTCTGCTTCTTCTAGGCATAGATCCTTTCACAGCTTTCCATACGGTCCTTGCTATATACTCTACAACCGGTCTCACCATCATTGATGTTCAGACGCTTTCTTTCTCCGCGCAAGCGGTCCTTGCTGCTATTATGCTCGTTTCGGCCTTGAGCTTCTCGCTTCATCTCAAGATCTTCTCGATCCTGCTCAGCGCTGACTGGAAATCTTTGCTTAGAGGAAGATTAAGAAGATTCGCTTCATCTTTGTTAGAAAGCGATTGGAGACCTGTCCTAACAAGCGAGACGAAGTTTCACATTATTCTTATCGTCGCTTTTACCCTTCTATACTGGATCGTGGCTAATCTTGATCCGTTTAGCTCCTTCTTGCATGTGCTTAGCTCGTCAGCCTCAGTAGGCCTGAACATAATTGATCCTGATAGAATAGGTGATATAGGCAAGATAATCCTGATAACTGTGATGTTGATAGGGGCTTCCTCCTTCTCTATAGGCGGAGGCATAAGGGTATACCGTCTTTACATTCTTGGAAAAATTCTCACAAGATTGCCTCGCTTATTTCTGGTCGGTGAAAACCCCGGGATCAAGATTAATGATAGGGAACTTGAACTCTCAGAGATAATAGTCCATTTACTGATTATCTTCCTGTTTGTGATCCTCTCTTTTTTAGCCTCTTTGATTCTGTGTGGTTTCGGATATTCCTTTACGGATGCTCTATTTGAGAGCGTCTCAGCGATCTCAACAACAGGAAATACTTTAGTAAATCTAGCTCAAACTGCATCTAGCCTCCATAAACTTTTGTTAGTTGTGCTTATGCTTCTTGGAAGAATCGAGATAATCCCGGTCTTCGCCGCCTTCTCTAACACTACAAGGGCAGAACGTTAAAGTCAATGAATATCTTTAGTTCTGCCATTACTTTCGTCAATCATGGGTGTTTAGCATGTAGGAACTCGACGAGATCTCGATAATCGGAACGTAGCATAAAGGTTTTTTAAAGGTCAAGAAAGATTAAAGAATGCGTGCTTGTCTTAGTTATAAGGAAGACCTTTGGTGTCTTGTGGGATGAATGTAATTAACGTAGCGTTTCCCTTCACCGTTCCGTCTGAAGATCGGAAAATTCCATTAAAGCGCAGAATGGAGCTAGCCACGATCTTCTCTCTGACAGAGCTGACCAGAGATAAGGGGGGAGGCTTAATCTCGAAGAAGCCCGCGGAGGAGACGCTGTTCATCTCTGAAGTCTGCTATCCACTTTGGTTTATTCCTTGGAGACGAAGGACGCTGGTCTTTGACGGTTTTGATATGAAGAGCCATACTATATCGTTTGATATTCTTCCGGATGCTAACATCTTTATCCAGGAGATGAAGGGAAGCTCAAGCAAGTTAGAGACGTATTCAGCTTTTCTTTCACACAACTTGAATTATTTTAAGAAGTTCTACGGAAAGGGGCAGAAGGTCATAAAAGGATTAATTATGGACTCTGATCTAATGAATGATTTGTTCTCGCTTTTCCGTAAAGCTAAGCGTGTTAAAGGCTCGTTGGGAAAGGTTCTTTTGCCCCTTCTCATGGATAAGTCAGCAATTGAGACATCCATCAAGGAGCTCCGAAACTTTGAGAAGGTACTAGAAAGGGATGTGAAGAAACTAGATGGTATTACGAAGATTCTGATGAAGACGACTCAGAGGCATGTTGATGCCGTTAAGACTGAGATTGAGAGAACTAGGAAGCGAAGCGACGTCAAGATCAGCAGTCTAATGTCGAGGATAGCGAAGAAGACGGAGAGGACTAGAAAAGCCTACGACAAAATGATCGTAAAGATATCCAAAGACGCCAATCAAAAGATACAGAGCCTAAGTGAGGAAGATGCGAAGCTACAGGCTGATAGGAATCGCCTGAAAACTTACATTGAACAATGTAAGAGCGAAATCTCCGCCGCTCAAGAAAGAAAGGATGAGAAGCAAGAGGAATATTGGCGTTTGGAACTCAGATCTTCCAGGAGAAGGTTTCTAGAGATCGGGAAGAGACTTAAAGAGATAAGAAATGAGATTAAGGAGATAGGCTCCACGAGGGACCTGGAGATCTCTCGGCTTAAGTCGGAGTATGCCTCGAAGGCTGAGGAGTACATGGCGGATGTAAAGAAACTTGAGGCTGCTCGAGACGCAAAGATTAAGATAAGCCTAGAGGCGATGGAATCTCTTGAAAGGTTAACTTCGCAGATAGTTGGGCAGATAAACAGGCTCATAGAGGCGAGAAATCTAGCCTTAAAGGATCTAAGGGGGATGGGGTACCCTGTATATAAGAGGAAAGCTACGTTGGCGTATATGCCCTTCTTCCTCGTATGTTATGGCCGTAATTTAAAGAAGAGATACATTACGTTCCCCCCGTCAATCGCGAATACCCTGGATAGCGTGAGTAAGATTAAAAGTGCGTTGCGGCCCTACACTATTAGGTCAATGCTACAGGAGTATTCATTGCCGATTGCGAATCTCCTAAACGAGTTTGTCGATTCAATACAACGAAACTCGATGCTTGAGGACAGGATTTTTAGGATGTGCATGAAATCAAACTTGCTAAGGCAGAAGACCCCTCGAAAAGATATCGAGAAGGGACTTAAGGAACTAGCCGGAGAGGGATGGTTGTCTGAGGAGGAGCTTCAAATATTGATCGTTCGTCTGGAAGAGTCTGGGCGCTGAGACTGTCTGAACCGAAAAGGTTTCGCCTTTTAGCCTAAAGATTTTATTCTTCCAAATACTTGGTTTGTTCATGCCTTGAAGGCTGGGTGTGATGAGCATGGATGTTAAAATCCCCGTGTTAGCTGTGCTTGGTCATAAGAATTCAGGTAAAACTACCGTCGCTGAGCGTATTGTCTCAACGTTGGTTAAGAGAGGATACAGAGTAGCAGCGGCAAAGCATATCAGCAAAGAGGGCTTCTCGATGGATAGGGAAGGCAAGGATACATGGCGATATTCCGAAGCTGGGGCAACCCCTGTTATAGCGATCTCTAATATAGAGAAGGTAGTCAAGATTAGGATTGGATCTGACGCGCCCTCTCTTGACTGGATGGTTGGCGTATCCATTGAGAATGGCGCCAACATCCTTGTGATGGAAGGGTTCTCATTTCTTGTCTTAAAGGACAGAAGGGTCGGAAAGATAATTTGTGTTAGAAGCATCGAGGAGTATGATGAGTACAGGAGTGAAGTTGAAGGCGAGATTATTGCTTACTGCTCATTTAAATCTCTCGGTGAACCTATTCTTGAGATCCAGAAGAATCTCCAGGTGATAATTGATGAGACCGTTGAATTCGTCAGTAAGAGACAAAAAATTTTTAGTATCCTCAGCGAACTTGCCGGGTTAAATTGTGGAAAATGCGGCAAATCTTCATGTTTGGAGCTTGCGGAAGCCATTTATGCGGGGAAGGCCAGCGTCGAAGAGTGTGTTCCCATGAAGCTTAAACCTAAGTTAAAGACGAGGATCTTAATTGGGGAGTTTGAAGTGCCTATTCAACCATTCGTCTCAGAGGTCATTCGAAGGTCAGTTCTAGGCATGATCTCAACTCTGAAGGGTGTTGACATAAGCGGGGAAGAAGAGATCCGTATAGAGATCATCAAGTAGGCATCATATCTCTATAATGTCTCCTGTCTTCACAGCTAAGCATTCTTCTCCGAGAGCGTCCTTGAACGACGCTGTGGCTTTTCTTCCAGTACAGTGGCAGGGGCAGACTAATTCGGGATTGAATGCTGCTAGATCATCTATTGTCTGTTGTATTTTTTCCTCACCTGCATCTTTTAAGTGGAAACCGCCTATCACGGCGTGGATCTTCTCGACTTTCATCAATCTCCTTGAGTGGATAACGGTGTTTACTATTCCCGAGTGAGCGCATCCAGAGATTATGACAAGCCCTTTTCCTTCAATCTTGAAAATTAAGGATTGATCGTCCATCAGGATGTCTGGAATGAATCTTTCCCTACTCACGGCCCATAAGCCTTCAACTTTCTCGTACGAAGTAACACGTTCTATCTCTCCTGTGGTTGAAACGCCGTCCATGAGCTGAACGGGATTTCTGGAGAGAAGCAGCGAAGCTCCACGGTTTTTAATCTCCGTCATGGTGAATGGTATGCCGATGTATGTTAGAACAGGTTTGAAGCTGAATTTAGGCTCGAATATCAGTGGGTGGGCGACGATTGGAACGTTCTTATCGATATGTCTTAAGACTTCAAGTAAGCCGCCTGTATGATCGTAATGTCCATGAGTCAGGAATACTCCCTTTACTTTGGAAAGATCGACCTTTAGGGCTTCGGCGTTTCTTCGAAGAACATCCGGGGAGGGGCCTGTGTCGAGGAGGAAGGCGAAAGATTTGTCCTTAACTGTAGCTTCAGCATATACGCATAAACCATGCTTTGCCTTCAGATTGGGGATTTGGGGGTTCCGCTGATCTTCTACGAGGATAGTCAATCTTAAATTTCTAACCATTCCATGGCACCTAATTGTTTATTCATCCTTTCATTCTAAATCTAAAAGATACTATACTATTTTGTTATGTGAATATTATAAATGACTTAAGAGTTCTGCTAGTCCTTTATGAGGTCTAATTGGTTACAGGAAGAGAGAGGGGAAATTAGAGAATCTTTCGTATCGTTAGAATCTAAACGGCCTTCATTATCGAAACTTAAAATTATGAGACCGCAAACTTGCTGAGAAAATCCGTAGCTTATAATTTCTTATTTCATTGTGCATGCCTTTCAGATACGTAGAAAAATTTTTGTATATAAAGCATGTACAAAAATGCACATTCACGTCCCGTTTTGCTCTCATCTTTTGCAGTTTCATTCATCCCAAAGATTCAAGCCACAAAGGGGATGATGCTTCCCGGACTTGAGGTCGGAAGATACTCCAGTACCCTCTTTGAATACCCATTTATTATGACTTCAATAAACATTCTGCTCAAACAGAAATAAGGGAAGCCCGGATGCAGATAAGAGAATCGTTCTTAATCCTCTGAGTCTCTAGGCTGCCATAGGTTTTCCGACGATGCAATTGCTCCCGGCTTACGAAAGCTCTATACGTCTCTGAGAAGAGGTTAAATCTGGATGTTCAATGAATAGATCCTTTATAAGGGTGCTCCGTCGTCTAAAACTGGATGATCCCATCCTGATTGCTGGTTTCCCCGGGGTAGGGGATATAGGAATCATAGTTGCCAGGATGCTTATTGAGCTCTTACGGGCTGAGCTCTTCGCGGAGCTATACTCCCCCGCATTTCAGGACTTCGTATTCATCGATAAGAATGGGGTCTGTCACCCGCCGCGATACGAATTCTATAACGTGAAGAAGAGCAGAGACTTGATCATCCTAACTGGAGATGGCTATCCAGGTTTTGAGGATATCTCAGGCCATTATGAAGTCTGCGGTGATATTCTGGACTTCGCGGAAAAGCTTGGCTGTAAATCCATAATAACGATAGATGGTGTTGCTATGTCATTGCCTCATGAAGAGATCTACGTAGCCGCAACCTCAAAGGAGGCATCTTCACAATATGTTGAGAAGGGCGCGAATCTATATAGGAATAAGAGAATTATGGGGTTATCTGGATTAATCCTAGGATTAGCTGAGAAACGTGGGTTAGAGGGGGTATGCCTGCTTGCCTCAACCCCGGGTTATAAGAGAGACCGAAAAGCTGCTTTTAGGGTCTACAGGTTCTTAGCAGATTTCATCAAGGGATAGTTCCCCCGTATCCACTGCTGGGAAACAAAGGATGGAAGGTAAAGGCCCTCTCTTATTTTGCCCAGAAATCTTAAGAACCTTCGATTCGTAAGAAAGCACAGAGGCGATCTTAATGTTAGATCTTGTGACTATGGGTGAAGTTATGGTTCAGTTTAACGCCTGTACGAATGGACCGTTAAGGCACGTAGTTTACTTTGAGAAACATGCAGCTGGAGCAGAGGCAAACTTTGCCATAGGGATGAGCAGACTGGGCTTCAAGGCTGGCTTCATAACCCGGGTAAGCAATGACGAGTTCGGTAAGTACGTCTTGAACTTACTGAGAAGTGAAGGCCTAGATGTCTCCAGGGTTAAGGTTGATCCGGAGGCGCGGAACGGCGTCTACTTCATACAGAGAAATTATCCAATACCAGGAAGAAGCAGCGTCATATACTACAGGAAAGGATCAGCAGCCAGCAGAATGTCAGTTGACGACATAGACCCAGATTACATAAAACAGGCAAAGCTATTCCATCTAACCGGGATCACCCCAGCTTTGAGCGAAAGCTGTCGGCAAGCGAGCTTAAAAGCGTTGGAAATCGCCTCTGAATCCGGCGTCAAAATCTCGATAGACACGAATATAAGGCTGGGTCTGTGGAGCAAAGAGGAGGCAAAGGAGACATTAATACCTATGCTTAAGAGAGCGAACATCGTGCTTATTGAGCCTCAGGACGCAGAGATACTGCTTGGAAAGAAGAGACCAAAGGAGATTGCAGACGAAATCCTTTCTATGGGAGCAGAGACAGTGGCGGTTAAACTAGGCGCGGAGGGAGCTGCCGCCTACACTCAGGATGAAGAAGCAAAGAAGCCGGCATATAAAGTCCCAATAGTCGATGTGATCGGGGCTGGAGACGCTTTTGCCGCGGGATTCATCTCAAGTTTGATGCGAGGAAAATCCCTTGAGGAGGCTCTTGAGATCGGCAATGCTGCTGGAGCATTAGTCGTGACTGTTAGAGGCGACTTTGAGAATATGCCTTCTCAAGAGGACATCGAGAAGTTCTTAGCTGCTCAAAGAAAAGAAACAGTGATTCTAAGGTAACACAGAGAGAAGAAGCAAGGCCCCTATTTCCTCTTTCATTCTTTGAATTTTTTTATACTATAAGCGAAGGTTTTATTTCTGACCTCTCAAATTCTCATTCAGTCCTGGAGGAAAGAACAGCTTTGAGGATCGTCGAAGGTCCAAGTTCCAGGCAACTAGCCGAAAAAATCAGTGTATTATTGAATGCTCCGTTGGTTTCAACTAGGACTAAGAGATTCCCAGACGGCGAGTTCTACTTCAAATTCGATGAGGATATTTCTAAAGATGAGCTATTAATTGTTCAAAGCTTGTATCCGCCTCAGGATTCCCACGTGTTGGAGCTATTCTCTATGCTTCACACCGCGCGGGATCTTGGAGCTGAGAAGATCACCGTCTTCGTGCCTTATCTCGCTTATAGCCGTCAAGACAGAAGATACTTGGAAGGAGAATGTCTGAGCTCCCGAATGATAGCGGAGATTCTTGAAAATTTAGGCGTTGACGCTTTATATACAATCGATATTCACAACAGGAGAGTCTTAAGTATGTACAAGATACCAGCATATAATCTCACGGCTTCGGGGGAGCTAGCAAGGTACTTTGCGGGAAAAGACCTTGTGAATCCTCTTGTCATATCCCCAGATGACGAGGAGATCGCTATTGAACGGGCAAGGTACGCGGCGGAGACGATTGACGCTGAGTATGATTTTCTCGAGAAAAGGCGGGATCGTCACACAGGTGAGATCATAACCTATGAAAAGCAGATAGATGTTAAGGGCAGAGACGCGATTGTAATTGATGACATAATCAGCACAGGTAAAACAGCCGCGAATGCGGTGAGAATCCTTAGGAGACAGGGCGCTCGACGAGTATTCGTAGGGGTTTCTCACGCTCTGCTCTTAGGGGAGGCGATAAGACTCCTAAGTGAGGCGGGTGCGGAGGAGATTGTTGGAACCGACAGCGTCGTGAACAAGTATGCTAAGGTCTCCGTTGCGCCGATATTGGTGAAAGCACTTAAAGGGGAATCTTAGTCTTTAATCAACATCTTGAATGGAAATTAGCTGGAAGATGGTGAAGACACGATGGGAAAAACCGAAATTCCAACCTTTAAGTTCTTAGAGGAAACGATTAAGCGGCTGGGGTACCCCGGACTTCTGCTTGTCTCCGGAACTTTGGAGCGAGCTAATGTCATGACGATCGGTTGGGGCTTACCTGGAATACTTTGGGGGAGACCGTTCTTTATCGTAGCGGTTAGGCCATCAAGGTATACTCATCAATTCATAGAGGAGACTGGAGACTTTACGGTGAACATTCCGAGGGGAGGAATGGAGGAGATAGTTAACTATTGCGGAACCGTCTCCGGAAGGGAGCATGACAAATTCAAAGAGAAAGGGCTGACTCCTCTTCCAAGCAAAAAATTGAGATCCCCCATAATAGGGGAGTGCATGATACATTACGAGTGCAAGGTGGCCTACAAGACGCGAGTCATTAGAGAAGATCTGCCGTCATCCATCATCTCATCCTGCTACCCAGCCGGGGATTACCACACCCTGTATTTCGGTGAGATCGTCACTGTCCAAGCCGATGAGAACTTGAAGCTAGGGAAGGAATGAATGGTCACCAGAGATATTCTCCTTCTTCCCTTCGGATAGAAAAGGCTGAATTTAAGGCAATTGCCTTAAAGATGCATGAAGGTTCAAGATTCTGTTGATGCTGAAGATCGATATGCATGTTCACACATCATATTCTGATTCAAGCGGCTCAGTCAAAGAAATCTTGGAAGAAGCCCGACGTAAGGGACTTGACGGAGTAGCAATAACCGACCATGAGACGATTAGAGGCGCAAATGAAGCGCTAAGAAGACGAAATGAACTCGTCGTTATACCCGGCCAAGAAGTCAGAACTAAGCGATGCGAGATACTAGCATTGGGGATAAGAAGAAAGATAGAGGATGACATGCCGACATTAAAGGCGTTAAAGGAGATTCATGCACAGCAAGGATTAGCTGTAATACCTCATCCGACCGTTCCATTCTTCAGCAGCATAAACGAGAAGATCATGAAGAATCTGCCTATCGACGGGATAGAAGTCTTCTCGTCAATAACTCCTCTACCATGGTACTTCTTGAGGAAGAATCTAGAACTGGCTCGTAAACTAGGAGTACCAATAGTTGCTGGAAGCGATTCGCATTTCGCGGAGACTGTGGGAGATGCATACACGATAGTTCGCTGCGAAGGCAGAAGCATAAATGAGGTTCTGAGAGCTATAAAGCTTGGACGAACATTCATAGGAGGCGGACCTTCGAGGCTTTCATTCAAGCTGAGGATGATTGGAAACACTATTCCTCATGTTGTTTCCAAAATCTTCAAGAAGCAGAAAAGGCGCATCTATCCCATCTGAAAACTGAAGATTATTCAGATATCAATCAATCTTTTCTGTCCGGCTCCCGTTAACTTCCACTTGTATGGTTTTTCATTGCTCCTGGCGACTATGTGTTCCTCCTCCATAAGGCGGAGATGATGAAGAACCGAGGAGTAGCTGAGCCCGGATCTCTTGCTTATCAGAGCAGCATTTAATGGATCCTTCTCTAGAAGCGACGCTATTTTTGTTCTAGCCGCGAGTCCGGGTCTTATATTCTTTGTGCGTAGCAAAAACGCTTTAGGATGATAATTAACTCTAGGCATCTCTTCACAAGAATTTTATACATCGCAGCAAAAATCATTTTCGTCACGGTCGAGATCCCATAAACGTGGAAAGACTTGTCTGTCTGGTTTCCTCTCCGCTTTCGAATATCGACCTTATTTCTTCCTCGATAAGAAGGATCCGCTGAGCATAATATCCCGACATGTTATACCTCTTTATCAGGTTCCGGGCTTCTTCCAGATACTTTTCTATGCCGCCTCGGTAGACTGTTAGGGTAAGCTCGCCGCCGCATTCGATGCATCTACCTCTCAGCGGAGCTCTCCTATACCTTTTGTTGCATTTTTTGCATCTGAAGCTCTGAGATGTGTATGCCCGTAGGTTTCCAGAGATGTCTCGGAGGAAATGCGTTGTAAGCACGATCTCTGCTACTCGCTTGGCGTCTACGGCTTCAATCTTCTCGGCGAGACGTAGCTGAGCGTTCAGTTTATCCCTCATCTTCCGCAGCTTCTTATATTGGCTTTCTATATTCGCCTCATTAATATTGGAAGTCGGAATCGTAAATCCGAATCCTTGGAGTTGCGTTTCTCTTCCGAGTCTATGCTTGACTATGTCGATCATCCCCATTACGTCCCTGGCATTTGCACCCCTCAAAGTCTCTTCGTAAAACTTCAATGGATACCTAAATGCAACATCGATTTCATGGGCTTGTCTCTGGATCTCTTGAGGGTTAATAGCCCGAATAATAAACAGAGGAGAATCCATTATTCCTCCTATTCGATCCGGCAGATACTCCCTCGAGAAGTTCAGGAAGGCGTCTAACGCCATTATTATGCTGTCTTCATCTCCATCGCAATCTCTACGCTTAGCTGAATGCCAGAAGGGATGAGCAAAACATACATTCAGATCGGTGAAGCCTATTATTCTGCCTAGAACACCCGCGCATGTATGAGGAGCTAAACCTATCACCAATTTTCCAATAAGATCCTCAGAGCGGGCTACATTATAGAATGGAGGCAGATGATATACTTTCTGTAAAAGTTCATCAATAAATCTCGTTGTTCGAATCAAATAATCTATGCTTTTTTTAGGAATCACGATATCCTGAACTTTAAGTTCACAGATCTGATCGGGTTTGACGAGTGGACGTCCCATATAGTCGTGGCTATAACCGAGTTCTCTTAGTTTTTCAATAGGGACTCCGATCTCGCTTGGCCTGAAATGCGTCAAAGGAGCGTTTGTCATGTCAAACCTGATCGTCCCATCCTTGTATACGGATAATCCATATTTGGCTCTGAGAATCCCCTTTTCAAGCGCCTCAGGTGTTTTCGTCTTGTTTGTTAAGCCTTTTACTCCTTTAATCTGCTTCGGCTTGAATCCGAGTTTTTTGCATGCCTCATCGATGAGCCTCTTTAGTGGTATCGCTTGCTTCTCATAGTTTCTGGTCTCAACTTTGCAGACTGGGCAGATGCTGCTTTCCAGTCGTCTTCCACATCTAGGACAGATAAATTCAAGAACGGTTGGAGACCGACATACGGGACATAACTGCATAAAAGTTGTTGTCTTACACTTCGGGCATCTCCGCTTAACTATATCAACCTTTATGGCCTTATCACCGCATGCCTTTATGATGTCCCTCATAGATCCACCGTTCAATCCGACCGGGAATAGAACATGAACGGGGGGATTCATCTCCCTCCTGCTTGCCTTTTCTGGACGCCCAACCCTCGCCCCAATAAAGGTTGGAGCCTTATCCCGTATCTTTAATCCTGATATTCTAGCCAGATTTTCAAGTGTCGATAATTTATCATCTATTTCCTTCTCCCCCGAGCTATGAAGCCCGAGAATGAAGGAGAAGGAATACGCGTCATCACCTTCTATGAGAACCTCGTCTTCAACAACTCGATGGGGAATGCAGATCCGCTCAAGTATCTCCTTTATCTTCCAAGTCATCTTCCCTCTTATCCGCGTTACTCTTCCGTCATGCCTTTCAATCTTTGATTCGAAAAGCCAAGAACGGAGCTCCCGAACCTCATCTGGAAGGATACAAGCCCAAAAGTAAGTATATGCCGGATGAAGAGGAACCTCAAGAGTTCGACTTATTTTGATAGCTTCCCGCATGCTTGGCGGATTGCGGAATGGAAACTCAATATATCTCTTCAGAGACTCGGGCGGGATAGAAACTTTTGCGGCAGCCTCCTTCAAGTCTCCATTGAATCTTTCAGCTATTGCCTCCTGGACTTCTTCCGCCCACCATTCTTCACTGTAGCCCGCTGGAAGAAGCTTCTTATTGTTATATAGAAAATCCCCGAAGCTTACCAGAAGATCGCCAAGGAAAAGAATCTTATCAATCTTATTCTTGATATGATCAAAGTTCTCATAGGAGACCCTGACCACCGAACCGTCCTTCAACCGCACAACCGGCGGCTCTATTGAGTCTACGGAGAGAACTACTCCTGATTTACCCGGAGTCTCAATCTTTAGTTGGGTGCCGCCTGCCAAAAAATCCTGAAGGGTCCTCATCGTTAAGGGATGAACAGCGACGGCTGCGAGCCCCGTGTTTCTAGATCTTCCATAGCGAAGCCTAAACCCTCCTCTCCTTGAGGGAAAACTTAAGATCGGCCGGCCGGCTGGAACATCTTCCATGAAACCCGACTTTTTCTTTCTCACAGTCTCTCTGATATCTCTCAGCCATTCCCATCCTTCGATTCCAAGATCCTCTACGACTGCAAGCACCTTTGCAGCTCGTCCTATTATGCCGTCGTTAACTACTCGCAGTGCCCCTCCTCTTAGACAATTCGTCTCGATGCGGGGAAGATTACGATAAGATGAGACCTCAATCCTATTAGACGGGATTCCAGTTATCTCTACGGGAAGATGTCTAAGCGCTTTTCTTACTTCCTCATCTGAGACTCGATACTGGAAACGGCCAACTTCCCTTTCGTAGAGCCGTAGCTCCTCTATGAAACGGTTGATCTCCTCCTCGGTTGGCTTGTAACGATCCAAGCCGAGCAGTCGGCGGACGAAGTCCGCTACGACAGGCGTAAGAGCAGTCTCTGTTCCACCGGCAGAGCGTATTGGACCTGCAAAGTATATAGCTAAATAGCGGGAGCCATCCATGTTTGATTTGATTGATACTTTAGCTATGCCTTCTGAATATACTGCTGCTGTGACTCCTTCGGTTAAAATTGCAAGCGCAGTTCTAATAGCCTGCGCAGCTGACTTTTCCTCGTCGAATCGACCGAATTCTCCAGAGACTATCTCTTCAGCAATCTTAAAGGCTGTTCTTTCCCGTGACATTTTTTTCGAAAGATCACGTATCCTCTCCGCAAGCTTCGGTATACCTATAAAGCCCTCTACAAGCCCGGCGAGGTCTTCCGCTATCCTAATCTCAGGGTGAGGCTTTGGATCAAGCCTTAATTTTCTGGCAGCCGCGGAGACTTCGCGAATCCTTTTCAGTGATCTTTCAAGATCGGAGAAGTACTTCTGGTACTCCTCGGTTACGCTTTGAAGCAATCCTATCACTGAGACCCTATTATTCGGTGTGAATTCTGCAGAGTATGATTGTGGACCACTTCTCTATTGGACGGCCGACAACTTTACGATAGGTGTTCTTTGCGAGCTCTTCTCTGTGATTAACGCATAATCTGCATCGTTCATGTCTCATGTCCGATGGGCCGTCGCATTGACCGCAATTCAGAAGCAAAGTCTCCCCTAAACCTTTAAGGTTTGTCCAAGCAAACTCCCGCTCGTCATATTCCGGTTCAAAGTCAGGCCAAATGTCGTATAGATCCTCTCGCCCCAAGACCTTCTTCAGGGATGCAAAATAATTCTCAAACGAAGTCAATATCCATCCCCCTTAAACTAGCTGGACTGATCACTATCTCTATGCGCCGCTCCCTCTTTTATGCCTTCTACTATCTCCCTGATCTTGATCCTCAGCGAGCTTGGATCGCTCTTTTCTAGAGCCGTACTAGCAACTATTATGTCAGCTCCGGCATGAACAATCTCCTTCGCTTGGACGCCTGTTCTTATCCCTCCACCAACAAGAAGAGGCAAATTAACCGCGCTCTTCACCATTCTAACAGTCCGGGATGGAACAGGCCGGCTGACTCCGGATCCGCCTTCTAAGTAAATGAATCGCATACCCAGAAATTGAGCAGCTAAGGCATGAGCAACCGCTAAGCCAGACTTATTATAGGGTATGGGACACGCCTTCCCTATCACTGCCGCGGCACCTCCCTCCCCTAGGATCAGGTAGCCGAGAGGAATGGGTTCTATACGGAATTTTTTGATAAGAGGCGCAGCCAGTACTTGTGCTCCAATAATGAAGTA
>CAZCXS010000001.1:0-15071 GCA_964502685.1 uncultured Candidatus Bathyarchaeia archaeon | reverse complement strand
GGAAATGGCTCTTCCGAAATAACCGTGATGCTTCCAACAGGGTCTACTTCTCTGGATGGCTTCAACCGCGCTGATTCCGCCTGTTGAGCCTCCGATGATCACGTACTTAGGCACCGCGGCTACACCTCCTGATAGACTAAGGCTACATTGGGGCAGTTAGCGACACAGGCCTGGACATCTAATCCTTGGCATAAATCGCATTTCACAACGACTTTCAGTTCCAGATCAATCTTAATCGCCCGTATGGACAGACCATGACACATGTCCAGCAGCCCATACATTTCTCCACGTCATGCTTCACCAATCCTGTTTCTTTGTCCAATTGTAGGGTGCCCGAGAGGCAAGCATCAACACAAGGAGGGTCTTCACAGTGCTGACATTGCACAGCAAATGAGATGGGTCTGTTTTCCTCCACTCTGATTCGGCTGAGAGGCGGGGGGTTCTCTTTGAGGTAAGCCTTAATGATGTCTTTAGACATCGAGTGTTGTACGGTGCAGTAAACCTCGCAGAGCCCGCATGCGAAGCAGAATTCCTCTCTTATGAGAATTCGCTTCATTGTTTTTAGACTTCTAACATATAAATCGTAATGAATAGTCGTACTGCATATAACTTTATTGAAAATCATTTATATTCAGATAAATGAAATATATACATATGTGAGATAGATGGAGCGAGACTTGGGATACAGAAAAATCCAACTTACGGGAAGAGGGTCTTACATAATATCTTTGCCTAAAAGATGGGTTCGGGAACTCAGATTAGGAAAAGGAGAGCAGGTAGCCTTTAAGATACAGGAGGACTCCTCGCTGCTTTTAATCCCGAGAAGGATACTTGAAGGAAGAAAAGAGCCCAAGGAACCCAGCCTTAAGGAGTATAGGATATCCGTAAGCTCAGATGATGATCCGCAATCAGTATGCCGGAGGATCACCTCCTTGTACGTTGTCAGCGCAAACCTGATCCGCATCCACTTTAAAGACGGAGAGATCCTCTCAGAGCATAAAACGGCTATAAATAGCCTCATTAAGAATATGCTTTTAGGCTCAGAGATCATAGATGAGACATCCAACGAGATAACTATTCAAGTTCTTGTAGATCACCCCGAGTTTCCCGTGGAGAAGGCCATCCGGAGAATGGCTATCCTAGCCCTCTCAGCGGATAAAGATGCCATCCTAGCGTTGGAGAATATGGATGATAAACGGATCAATAGTGTAGCTGAAACGTGTAATGACGTAAATCGGTTAAACCTATACGTGATCCGTCAGCTTAAATACGGCTTAGAGAAGAACCTATTCAAGGAGTTAGGATTCAAGACTAAAAAGGAGTTTCTCGGCTACAGGATCGTTGCAAACAATATAAGGAGCATCGCAAATAACGCAATGAACCTGGCGAATAACATAATGACCCTCAAGAACATGATAAAGAACCAGTTGTTATTCCTGAAGGCACCGGTCGACGGGGAGGTTTATTCCCAAATCTTGAAGTTCAACTCCCGGGCACACTTCTTCTTCGAAGAATCTCTTAAGGCCCTCTTCAGAAGAGATTACAACCGAGCGGATAAATTGATCTCTGAAATAGAGTCCTTCGCTGCTTTAGAGAGTGACCTTATCACTCTGATGTCTACGAAGAAGCTGGATCCGAATGTCTCATCGATTCTTCGATTAATCATTGATAACTCAAGGAGAATCATAGAGTACAGCCGGGACATAGCCGAGGTGACGATGAACCGAACGGTTGAAGAGATAAGCGGATAATCATAAACCTTTTAAAGACCTCGATTACGACGTGAGAGGTAGTGAATCCTCTTCGTCTTTCGTAAGTTTTCTTTAACATTTGCTTTTTCTCTCTCCGAGAAAAAAATAGTATATATAGCCACGAACAAAAATGCTCATAAATGAGCAGAAATGAACATCCCTTTTCTCATTTTTCGCTGTAAGGATTCACTAAAAAGGGCATCATTAATCATCTTAGTTTGAAATTGCTGCTGAATATGCTGTTATGGTAGCAAGCCTTGATGCATTTTCCGCATACATCAGCCTCCAAATGAAGATTGATTATGTATCTTCTGCAATTTTCCCTGTAATTTTCAAGTTTATCTTTGTTTTTTAGAATTGGGCAGGCCTCAAGGCAGGCCTCGCATCGCCCGCATGAATCTTCGATTTTCTTTCCGTGAATTAGCGGAAGGCTTGTTACTATTGATGCTAATCTCAGAGCGCAGCTGAATCTCTCGTTAACGATAAGTTCGTTTTTTCCTCTCCATCCTAAGCCAGCATTCTCAGCTACGACTCTATGGGAGATTGTTATTCTATAGTAATCCTCGACGTTCTTCGCGTCAATTTCCTCTATTGTTGCCAGTATCGGTATTCCGCCGAATAAATCCGCAATCTCTCCGGAAATGACATCTAAGAACCTGTTTATTTCATGATATTCCCTTGCGTATACATTCCATGAGTCCTTATTAACGGATCCATCATCCAGCTTGGCGTCAATGCAGTTAATCGCATGTTCGGAATGAGCTACCCCGATGCAGATAATATATCCATCTTTTATGAGGCGCTTGAATTGTTCGCCGCAAATGTCCTTCAACTTGATTCTTTGAATAGGCATCAGCTCATCATAGACCCTTTTAAATTCAGCCACCCCAATAGTCCCGTCATACCCATTCTCCGCCAGCTTTCGGGCAAAGAAATCTTTAACCTTTCGAAAATTCTGCAGTCTTTCCATGCATGAATTTCTAATACAAGAGACTGATATCCTTTGTCTTGTTTCACTGACTCCTTTTAGGGCCTTCTCGGTGACAGCTGAACCGGAAAATCGCCCTGACTATAACAGCCTCTTATTTTAATTACAAATCTTCATGATAAAATGTAAAGTGTCGAATAACAAGAACCTGAAACATTTTTAATATCTACCTTATAAGAACCGAAAAGAAAGCATATAAATGAAAGCATTCCTTAAAGAGAACGAAGTGGTCGTTATTGAGCATATCAGAATCTCTTTATTTTCAGCTTGTCAACCAGCTCAATCTGGAATATACATTATCTCACATCTTTGAACTTAAGGCTGAGAAGGAGGAGGACCCCATCATAAAGGTCATCTATCAAAAACTTCGAGATGACTCTTCAAAACACCTGGCGCTAATTAATAATGCCCTAAAGATGGTTGGGAAGGAAACACCGAAGCCGAGGATTATTAAGGTGATGGGAGTGGACCCTTCAACATTGAGGAAGGATGAGATCTCCATAGATGAGGTTGATACCACACTCGAGGAGATGGAGGAAGCCTCAGCAACCCTCTTTGCGCTCTCCGCAGAGGATTTCCCTGACAGACGCTTCTCCGGATTTTTCTGGGCGATGCGAGACGATGAGAGAGTACACCTAAAATTGTTGAAGAATGTAAAAGCCTACAGAAAACTAAAGAATAAGTAAAGTTGACCTACCCTTTTAATACGGTTTTTCTCTGGATTCATGGTTAGTCATCACCAACCACATGGAAAAATCCGAAACCCGTCTTTTCCCAGAGGAAACGGCATAACAAAACAGATATGCATTCCTGCTCGTGAATGCACAAATGCGCGTCCTTTATAAACTTTATAAAGAAAAAATTCTCGTAACCGCCAAAAAATATCCATTTCTCATCATTGTTAAGGGACATGGAGCCCCGGGCGGGATTCGAACCCGCGACCCACGGCTTACGAGGCCGTTGCTCTAACCGCTAAGCCACCGGGGCTGACTAGAGATGTTTCATCTCATACACGTTTATTAAATCGTTAATGCGCATTGATATTTAACGGTTCTTTCTCCGAGATACGCTGATGAATGTTCTTAAGGATCTAGATATCCATATATTCTTTTGAAGTATGTGGGGGATTGAAGGAGATCCATTCTTATGGATTTCACTGAGAGCTTAGGGGAGAAGGAAATCATTCGCATAATCGCGAGCCGTCTGGAAATGCCTGAAACATTTGTTCCATTCGGCGATGACGTCTCCGCTATTAGCATCGACGAGAATAAGCTAGCCGTTTTAAAGACTGACATGCTTGTTGGAAAGACTGATGTGCCTCCCGGTATGAGTCTGAGGCAGGCAGCCCGAAAAGCAGTCGTCATGAATGTAAGCGACTTCGCCGCTAAGGGAGTCAAGCCTCTCATCATACTTGTTTCTTTAGGATTTCCAAGAGGCCTCAAAGAAGAAGATGTAAATGAGATCGGGGAAGGCTTAAACGAAGGGGCCAGAGAATACGGCGCATACATAATCGGCGGGGACACAAACGAAGCGTCAGACTTGATAATCAGTTGTTCGCTTCTGGGATTCAGCAGCAAAGAGAGAATAATCAGCCGATTTAGCGCTAGACCCGGAGATATCGTAGCTGTCACTGGGAAATTCGGTAAGACCGCTGCGGGACTTAGGATCCTAATGGAAGGGTTATCTGTTCCAAAAGAGATCGAGGAATCTTTGAAAGAAGCCGTGTTGATGCCGAAGGCGAGACTGAAAGAAGGCATTGCTCTTTCCAGAACTGGCGGGCTTACCGCCTCAATAGATTCAAGTGACGGGTTGGCTTGGAGTCTATATGAGCTTTCAGATGCAAGTAACGTCGGATTCATAATCAATAACGTTCCTATAGCGGAGGAAGCCTTGAAATTCGCGAGGATCTATGATCTTGATCCATGGGATCTGAGCTTATACGGAGGGGAAGAATACGAGCTCATCGTCACGATTAAACCTGAATTCTGGGAAAAAGCAAAAATAGCGGTCCGAAAATCCGGCGGTTCATTGATAAGGATCGGGGTTGTCACCAAGGAGAAAAAGATCAAGTTAGAGGCGGATGGGGAGACAAGAGTCATAGAGCGTAGGGGCTGGGAGCATTTTAAAATGTAAAAGTTCAGGATTCGAGGCTAGACGTTGAGTTTCGTATCTAGCATTCCTTAGAATATCACGAAGGAGAGGCTGATGACAACATCTGGGATGCGTGATCTCTCAAAAATCGGAGAAGAATCGGCTCGATTGATGGTCACAACCATACCTGGAATAGAAGATATAGTCTTGAAAGAAGGGTCTGAGAAGCTGAATCTGCTGGATTCTCAGCCTAGATTTGGAGGGGTAGGCGGAAGAGTCTACCTGAGGATTCCTAAAAGCGATATTCAAAAGCTCTTCGAGATGAGAAGCATAGAACATATCATCCAGATAATCGGAACGTTCCCGGTCAAAAAAACTAAAATCGGTCTGGATGAGATCTATAAGGAAGTATTCAGATTAACAATCCCATTAGGCTCAACTTTTAGAGTGACCTGCGAAAGGATCGGAAGCCACGATTACACAAGCATCGATGTTCAAAGAGTCGCAGGGCAATCAATAGTCGACAAGTACGGGACAAAAGTGAACCTTAAAGATCCTGAGACCATCGTTAGAGTTGACGTCGTCCATGACCTTTGCATCGTAGGAATACAGCTAACAAGAACCTCGCTCCGCATCAGATATCCAAGAGTCTTTCAACATCCATCAGCCTTGAATCCGGTAATAGCCTACGCCATGCTGAGATGCTCAGACGTTCAGCCGGGAGACAGAATCCTTGATGCTTTCTGCGGCGGGGGAACAATAGTTATCGAGGCGGCCCAAGTGTGGGACGGTATCGAAATCATCGGCTTGGACATAAGCCCCAAAAGCATTGATGGAGCTCGCAGAAACTCAGAGGCAGCTAAAGTCGATACAAAGATCAGATTTATCCTTGGAGATGCAACGAGACTGGAAAAATTTCTCCCAAAAGGCTGGAAGGTTGATAAAGCTGTCTCAAATCTTCCTTTCGGCATAAGAAGCGGCAGACGTAAAAGCCTGCCTAGGATATATTCGGGATTCCTAAGATCGCTTCGGCCTTTTTTAAATGAAACATCAAAGGTTTGTCTGCTTACGATCCACAAGGGATTACTCAGATCAATAGGTGAAAGATTAGGATATGAGATGCTGGATAGCAGGCAGATAACAAACGGAGGGCTTACAGCTCACATCATGCTTTTCAAGCCTACACAGGCATCATCTTAAGATCTATTCGAGAAGCCTCATTGCCCATAAGATACCGTTAAGCAGATGCTTCTGAAACCATTCTTTGCTCCAAATCTCTATGTAGTGGCCGAAACCCGTGTAGAAGACCCTTGCCTTTCCATAGTTGTGACACCAGCACAGAGCATAGTCATTATCTTCTCTTGTCCCCTTACTCAGGTCTACTGAGCTGTTATCGAGGCTGATCAATACGTGGGTTCGTTCTCGACTCCAGTCTCGGAAAGTATAAACTTCTTCTTTTACCCTGAACGATTTAGGCAGGTGTCTCGTCGAGGGATGCGATGGATCTTCAACCCTCACTACAACCTCTTGGCTCCAAGGGTGAGCCATGAAATACCCGCCGATCATTCTTCCATACTCAGGAAACTTGTAAAAAGTATCCGTCGCGTTATGAATCCCAATAAATGCTTTGCCGGATCGTATCGCATCTATAAAGTCTCGTTTCTGTTCGTCTGTGATAGGCAACTCGCCAGTCGTAGCGAAGAGAACCGCGTCAAACCGCTTTAGATCCTCCTTATTTAAGAGACCACACTCATCTGTCGCAACTACCTCAAAGAGCCCGGATTTCTCACCCAACGATGTGATGACGCGCTTGGCTATTGGAAGATAATCGTGCTTAAATCCCGCGGAATGAGTTATCATGAGAAGACTTTTCAAGATTCTCATCTCCTTCGATGCCTTGTCATCTATTAGAATATTAAAAGACCCCCTTTAAATAAAACCTGCAGAGGCAAAGTATCCGAAGAATCACCTTATGGAGAAATCCACATAATTTTCTGAATCTGTGCATTAAAGACTGGCTAGCATGGAGAGAGTTATAGAAAAATTAATTAAAGCTATGACGGTTTATTTTCACGAGTTTAGCGATGAAAAACCGTCTATTGCCCTTGATTCACATATTCTTGCTTCTTGCGTTATGCCTAATTATTACTCCATATAATTCAGCTTCAGCCCAGAGCTCATCTTCAATCTACGGGAAAGTCGTCGACGCGAATACTGGTCTTCCAATACCCGACGCGACTATCCTAATCTGGGACCTTAACGATTTAACTCCTCCAAAGCCTGGCGCCGGCATCTACTTTACAGATGAGAATGGGGAATATAACATAACTGACTCTTATCTGAAAGAGAGGCATACATATTATGTCTTTGCATATAAAGGGAATTTTACGAAAAAACCGGTGGAAGTATCATATGTTCCCTCAGTTGTAAAGAATGTGTATGTTGGGTATAAAGAGAAGAAGAACATCTCGTTTTCACTGATACCAGGCGCGTTGATTGAAATTTTGGATCCACCTTATATTGTTCAGTCACCAAATCCGGAGACCCTTCGTTCAGTAATCGAAGCGGTACCTAAGGAAAAAATTGATGTTTCATTTATTAGTGAGTATGGGGACTCCTCCGATGTTTGGTGGCTACGGTTAGACAGAAACATTGTGATTGTACCAGCAGAGGTTCCTGTGATTCTTGAGGTCCAAGTCTGGTTCTTTTCTGAGGACCCAATATACCCAATAGGTAGCGAAACTTTCTTCATATATAACGGCTCATCGCCTTTACGTCTCTCTAAAGGAGAGAGGTATCCCTTCTCGCTATCGCAGCAGAGCTTAAATGCAGGTATTGAATTTTTGAAGTCTAAGTTATTTGTTGAAGTATCAGACGAACTCGACAAGGCTCAAGACGTAGGCTTTGTTGTATTTGATGAAAGACAATTGCTAGCGGGCACCTATAAAAAGATAATCGAAGCTAAGACTCATTTGGCGAATGTCAAGAAAACCGAAGACTACGTGGATGTATGGACAGAACTCCGAGAATCCCTAGGAACACTGAATTTCATTTTAACAACGCTGCAGAAGAAACGGGAGATAAGTATGACAAACGCTGTTTATCTTCCGGCTGTGATGGCCGCGTTCAGCACAACACTCGCTTTCTTCCTATTTGAAAAAGAAAAAAGAAAGATCATTTCCAGCGCGATCATATTTGTATTTTATTCTATTCTTCTCTACTTCTTTCACCCAGGCGCACATATCATTGTAGATGAAAACATAAAGTTATTCTTAGGTTCCGCATCTATATCCTTCGCAGGAGTCTCGTTACTAGTCTTCGGGATACCACGTGTTTGGAAGGAAAGATCAGTCGAGGGGAAAGTCCCCTGGAGAAGCGCGGTTACAGTTATATTTTCTATTGGGAAGCGGCAGATAAAACGGAGAAAAATAAGAGGCTTCTTCACGATCCTCTCAATAACTATTCTGATCCTTGCTTTTACTTCCCTCACGTCTTTCGGAACAGTTTTCGGCATCGTATCCGAGGAAATAGGCACAAATGCTCCCTCTGATGGAGTAATCGTGAAACGAATGATGAATAGAACATCGCCTCTTTTCTCACCATTAGGGACAGGCAGCCCGGAATCTCTCTCAAAATTAATAGAGACCCTCTCGAAATTAGTTAAGATCGAAAAAGTCGCGCCGAGATTAAAGAATCTACCAAGCTCTAGCCCTATCATCCGGCTTGTAAACCCCAAAGTGGGGAAAGATATTTCCATATATGGGATACTAGGCATAGACCCGGCGAATGAGTCATATTACACTAATCTTAAAGAAACCATAGAAGGCGGCTATCTGCAGGAATCCGGACACAGGGAGCTTTTAATAAGCCGAAGTATAGCAAAGGCCATTGGAGCTAGAATCGGAGATAGGTTGACCCTAGAGGTTCTTGGCACTCATATCTTAACAAATTTCACCGTGAAGGGACTAATCGACGATGACAAATACATGAGCCTCGTAGATCTAGATGGATCCCCATATGGACCTGCCCGAATACTCAAAGATGGAACCGCTAGAATATGCAACAGCACAGAAGTAGTCATAACGACTCTAAACGATGCAATGGATCTTCAAAGACTCGTAAATCTACGATACCCGGAGCGACCGCCTCAGATCTTAGTGCTTTCTGAGATCATCTTTCAGCCTAAAGGAAAGATAAATATAAACTCGATGGTTGAGACCCTGATATTCATTTTCAATTATGATGTCTTCATCTCTAAGCAGAGAAGGATAATCTACTATCACATCGGCTCGTATCTCGAGATGAAAGGCGCAATCGAGCTTCTAATCCCGTTAGTAATGGTAGGCCTTAACGTGGGAACGGTGATGCTTAACAGCATATATGAAAGAAGAAAGGAGATTAGAACGCTCTCCATGATCGGGCTTAACCCGACACATATAGGGCTAATCTTCGTGGCCGAAGCGATTATTCTCGGCATGGTCGGCGGCAGCATAGGTTACATAGTTGGATTAGGATTCTACAGAATAATGAACCTACTCGGTCAAAATCTTATGGTCAGGGAGAAACTCGAATGGTGGTGGAGCGCCATCGGATTTGCATTAGCAATGATAGCGTCGGTCCTTTCCTCTCTCAGACCAGCCGCATTGGCTGTTAGTACGTATACGCCGTCGAAGATAAAGAGAATTAAGCGTTCTGAAGAAGAGAGGGAATCTCGTGAAGAAGAGATCTTCAAGATCTATCAGGCTAGAGAGTTAAGTATGCCAATCAAAGTAGCATCTAACGAAATTCTGTTCTTCGTAAGTTTCTGTCTAGATCGCCTAGGCGATTATAAGTCAAGCTTCCTCGAAAAAGTCGAGAAAATAGAGGAAACCCCAGAAGTAGAAAATGTGAAAGGCGAGTTAGTGAAGAGAATCAACTTCGAGTATGTCATTTTTGTCTCCGGTCAGGAGCGAAGAACAAAGAATGCATTAATCTTAACGAAGAGCCCTAATGAAGATTATTACCGCGTGAGACTACTCACCGAGCCGGCTGTTCCAGGACTACCAGAAAGAACAATTGAAAGAACCGTGGATTTCGTCCATAAGATCCTTATGGACTGGGCTAAAGAGAAAGAAAGCATAATAGGTGGAACATAAAAGGATCACAATCGTTTTTATGTTGAGGACCCTCGTCTATATTTTCATAATATGAAGATGCGATACAAGGCCATTAGGAAGAACGTCGCGGTAACATTTATTATCGAATGAAACATAAAAATGACGAACGTGCAATGAAAAGGAATGAAGTTATTTGGATTGCAAGGGATCTCCTAAAATGCAGCGGATGCCGAAGATGCGAGATCGTCTGCTCGCTGCATCATGAGGGGAAGATCTGGCCGGAGGCTTCGCGGATCCGGATCTTCATGCTTTTCCCCGGCGTTGAGATTCCGCATCTCTGCGCTCAATGCAACGATTATCCATGCGTCCCAGCATGCCCTGTTGAAGCCTTATCAATAGATGAAGACACTATGGCTGTTTTAGTTGACAGGGAAAAATGCACAGGCTGTGGACAATGCATAGAAGCTTGCCCAGGCAACATCCCATTTCTCCACCCGGGAGATAACAAGGCGGTCATCTGTGACCTCTGCGGTGGAGACCCAGAATGCGTTAAAATCTGCCAAGAGGCTCAGTTCAATGCATTAATATTGATTAGACAGAGCAGAGAGGCCGCCAAGAGAAATGTGAATCGTAGACTTTTCGCTCAGACTCCTGAAGAATTCACTAGGGATGTCGCTGTGAATCTTTTCGGAGAGAAAGCGGAGGAGTTGATTTAGATGCCGCGGGGGTATGCGGGAAAGTTTCTTGAAGTAGATCTCTCGTCGGAGAAGATTAAAGACGTCACCTTTAGCGATGAAGTCCTGAAGAATTTTGTCGGGGGCAGAGGCTTAGCAGCGAAAATATTATGGGATAGACTCGGAGAAAAATGGGAATCCATTGATCCTTTGGGTCCTGAGAATCTCTTCTTAGCTTTAACAGGCCCGCTGACAGCCATTTATCCGGGGGCACGCATCTGCATCTCCGGTAAATCACCCCAATGCAACGGGATAATAGGATCAACATTAAGCGGTGAGTTCCCTGTTGATCTTAAATGCGCCGGGTATGACGGCGTTATCGTTTCGGGAAAAGCTGAGAAGCCCGTTTACATTCTGGTTACTGATGACCATGCGGAGATTAGAGACGCCAAGCATGTTTGGGGCAAGGAAGCAATAGATACAATTAGAATTCTCACTAAGGAAGTCAGAGACCTTTTTGAGGAGAAATCGCCAAACGCAGGCAAATCTAAACAGCCCAGCATGATATACTGCGGACCAGCAGGCGAAAACAGAGTGAGAACAGCCGCCGTGCTACAGAAGATTAGCCACGCAGCGGGATACGGAGGCTACGGGGCGGTAATGGGTTCTAAGAACTTAAAAGCCATAGTTGCGAAGGGACGAAAACCTCTTCCAGATGTTGCAAACCCGACGACAGTCAAGATTCTTTGGCGTGAAGTTGACAGACGATATTGCCGAAGGGATAGGACATTTCCAGGTCTCTGGGGAACAGGATATGGGGGATACTCGGTAGGCGCAGGGAGCAGCTCAGAGCCTGTGAGAAACTGGCAGGAGGAATGGCATGATGAGAGAAGATTCGGCGGACCGAAGTTTGACTTCAGATACTGGGTGAAGAGATACTGGAGCGACTTCAATTGTGCTGGAAGCTGTATGAAGCTCGCCGTTATTAAGACGGGCCCCTTCAAGGGAACCTTCACTGACAATCCGGATTATGAGATGGAGGCGTATCTGGGACCGAACCTGGGAGTCTTTGATCCTGGCGAATGCATATACTTGTCAGCCTTAATGGACTATCTGGGCTTCTCAGGTATCAACGGAGGCAATACTCTTGCCTTTGCCGCTGAGCTTTATCAGAGAGGTATACTCACTAAGGAAGATTTAGGGTTCGAGCTAAAATGGGGTGACGTTGAGGCCTTTGAGAAGCTTGCGAGGAAGATCGTTAGACGGGAGGGAATAGGCGACATACTGGCTGAGGGAACTTACAGGGCGGCGTTAAAAATCTCAGAGATGAAAGGAGTCGACGTGACCAAGTACGCGGTTCACGTTAAAGGTGTCGAGATAGGTGCTCACGGCACAAGAAGCGGATTAGACTACAGGCCGATCGGATATGCATGTTCACCTCAATGTGGAGATCACACCTCTGGTGTTTATGACGCCTACAATGACATGTGGATGGTTTTCGCAGATTCAGCAGTAATATGTAGCATAGTTGCAGATAGGGAACTTATATGGGATTACTACAGAGCGGTCACGGGATGGGATACTACTCAGGAAGATTGGAACAGAACCCTTGGCCACAGGATAATTCACATTCAAAGGGCAGCTCTTCTCCTCGGCGGACCTGACCTAGTGTGGGATCCGAAGGTTCACGACGATAATCCGCCTCGATTCTATGAGCCTTTGCCGTCAGGCCCATATAAAGGTAAGACAACAGATAGGAAGATCTTTGAGGAGATGAAGAGACAGTACTATGAAGCCATAGGCTGGGATGAGAACGGTATTCCTAAGTCTGAGGTTCTCAGGAAGCTTGGACTCGAGGATGTCGACAAAGCTCTGGAAAAATTAAGAAAATAATCCCCTCTCTTTCTTTATTCTTCAATTGATTTACAATCACAATTCACGGATAGCATCTCACAGCGGGGTAGAGAGATGAGAGTTAAAGTCAGAGCGCTGGGAAGATTAATGGATCTTTTAGGAAGCGAATTATATGTTGAACTGAAACCCAATGCTAAAGTGAAGGACCTCCTTGCGAAACTTAAGAGGAAATCTCTCATCTTGGATGAAAACGCATTAACACGCTATGAGAGGGATGAGCCGGAGCTCACTATACTTTTGAATGGCCGCAACATCTATACTTTAAGGAAGCTACAAACCCCGCTGAAAGATGGGGACACCGTGGTTCTTCTACCGCCCGTTGTGGGCGGTTAAATATGACGACGCGATTTTAAGCTTCGCCTAATATTCCTTTTTGGCCTCTTATGAATCACAGCTTTAACTAAGACTATTTTTGATGTTTAAATGTAACCTCCAAGATTATTAGGGTCTCTTTTCCCGTATTGACTACTTGATGTTTCGTGTTGAGAGGTGTGAATAAAACATCTCCCTTCTCGACCTGCTCCGTCTCGTCTCCTATTGTGACCTTTCCTTCTCCCTGAACGATATAATAGATAGTCTCAAGGTCATCGTGAGAATGAAGCTCGTTTCTGGTTCCAGGCGGGTAATAAAGAAACACAACGTTTCCTTTATCTGTGAACCTGTTTATTCTGAGCGAAAAGCCTGCGGGGTTGGTTATAACTCCGTCCTTCGTTTCTCCAACCTCAAAAATGTTGAGCTTTTCCATTCTGAAGAGCCTCCAACACTTCTAATCGATTATTCTTATGATCCGCGATGTCACAAATAAGCGTTTTTAGCCTCCTCTTATAAGCAGATCCGAAATTTTGCAATGCGCCGTATGATTAGGAGAGATTCGCTCAAAAAAAGACGCGGAGCACATCATGTTTAGATCGTTTTTGAAATCAAAAGCCTCAAGGCGGGGCTTTAACCAAGTTTTCCTATGGCTTCTCCCCTCACAGTCTTCCTAAAACTGCTGCTTTCACGGATTAGGCGACTCATATTCCTCGAATTAACTCTTTCTACTCTTGGAGCTTTATCTGCGGGAAGCGATTGCAACTGCATGAGCAGTGATGTTTCGCATATTCCCCTCAAGGACGACTCTGACCATTCCTCAACGAGGCGTAATGTGCCTTCTTTGCCTATTTTTCTAAAGAGATCTGTCAGAATAGAGATGATAATAGTGTTATGAGACATAACCGCGATTTCAGCTTCTCTTACCGCATACTGATTTCCATTAAAGGAAACTGTTAGCCCCCCGCCTTCCCGGATCAGCCGGAATGGATCAACATCAGTTATGCTGTCGCCGAAGTAGATGACGCTTGATAAGTCTGATCCCGTCTTGTCAACGATCTCCTTAACTGCATTAGCCTTTTCGAATCCACCTACTGGATTGACTTCACGAAGCATTCTCCCGACGTTCATCTGTGAGATTTCATCCCAGAATATCTCATCAAGCCTCTTCACGGCACGCTTAGTCTCGTTAGGAAGAGCCTCGAATGTCGTTGCATCCCTTGGTATTTCCAGCATCGGCATCTCTGAGATCTCCTTTCTTATCTCTTTCAGCCGGTTTATCTCGCATTCGCTGAGATCATATTTGTCTATGTCAACCCTGGTGCAGTATACATTCTCCTTTGGGAAGCCGATCAGGTCACATAGAGCTATTATGTAATGCTCGTAGCTTGTGCTTACGATGAACGAGGGCATAATTTTCAGAACGAACCTTAACGTCTCCTCTGCCCCAGAGACTAAGAGTATGTTCTGAGAGGAGTAAGATCTCATCTTCTCATTTGTCGCTCCATAGGCTTTCAGAAATGGAAGTATAAGCTTAAGGGTATCGCCAGCTTTGTATCCTGGTCTCTTGATTATGTCTGCTTGTATATCGTCATATCGGCTGACAAGCGTGAAGAACCGCTCTCCATCTGGTATAAAGCGGCTTGCTAATTCAAACGCATTATCATTCTTTGATATTGGACCTTCGCAATCCGTAATGAACACCGCGTCCTCGAGCTTCATTGATTCCTCCTCAGCCGCCTCATGTGTTCTACACTCCGAGATATATGCTCCTTTGACGCTATGTCTGTCCTATGCCATAATGCTCCGCCTTTTATCGCCTCTAAACCCTCAAGCGAGATCCCACGGGCTTCTTGGATATTATCGCCGATTCCAACTGTACAGACCGTTCTAGATCTAAGCGCGTAGGCCTTCCCGTCTTCCCTGAGCTCCATTGATCCGGGGTAGATTCTCATACTATCTCCATACTTTGACTTAAGCCTCTCAGCCCTCTCGAGAATAACCGGCGTTCCAATCTCGTCTCGCTTAACTTTGTCTGGGAAAACCTTCTCATATTCTCCGTAGCTGGGTGGAACTTTATAGGTAACAACGGTTGCCTTCTTCTCCACCTCGATCTGTGTCAGGGAACCCTCAATCATTCGGAGGCACATCTCAACGAAGTCATCCTTCAAGACTGGAAGGATATTCATTATCTCAGGATCTCCAGGTCTACTATTATTTTCAAGGATCATAGGGCCTTTAGCTGTGT